>NZ_JASLFG010000059.1:0-44341 GCF_030150775.1 Aquitalea sp. | reverse complement strand
GTCCCACGCCTTCCCATCCCGAACAGGACCGTGAAACGCCTTAGCGCCGATGATAGTGTGGCATTCGCCATGTGAAAGTAGGACACCGCCAGACTCCCCATACAGAAGCCCAGCTCAACCGAGCTGGGCTTTGTGCATTCTAGATTGCTCTTTAATCAATCACTCTGTCTAAGCCTGTTTGATTTGTGAAGCGTAATCATCATGACAGACAATGCAGTATTTCTTTGGCGATGGGTTCCTCATGATATTGCGCCATCTATCTTTTAAAACTTTGTTGGTGGCCAGCCTGTTTGTGGTGACGCTGATTCCTTCGTTGGCTCTGGTACAAACCTGGTGGCATCTACAGCAATTGACTGAGCAGGTAGACCAAAGCCAGCAACAATCGCAGCTGTTGTCGGAGTCCATGCGTGCATTTTCCAGTCAGGGAGAACTGTTCGAGCGGGCAACACGGCAATGGAGTGTTTTGCATGAGGAAAGCTATTCTCACGCAGGACAGGAGGCTCTATCAGGGTTAAGGCAACTGGCGGAGCGCCTTAAACACATGGATGACAGCGGTCTGCAGGTGCTGGGGCGGAATCTGGTACGATGGTGCGCGCTGTCACAGCGCCTGCTTGATGGTGCAGATCATCCTGCGGCAGAGTGGTCACGCCAGTATGAGGCTTTGGCCAGTCTGGGGAGTGAGCTTGAGACCCATATCAGGCAGCTGGCAGAGTTCAAAAGACTGCAATGGGATAGCAGCCTGCGTGCAAAGCGTCAGCAAGCTGACCGGGTTGCGATTTTATCCTTGTGCCTTGCTGTGGTTTCTGGCTTGCTACTGGCCTGGATGCTGGTTAGGCCATTACAGCAGCTGCGCAGCAAGATTGCTGCGCTGGCGCAAGGTCAGCGAGGCCAGGAGTGGGCGATGTCTGCCCCCGCGGATATTGTCCAGCTGGCGACCGCACTGGGAGAGCTTGATCGGCGTCTTGCTCGGCTGGAGGAGGATAAGGCTGATTTTTTTCGTCATGTTTCGCATGAACTGAAAACACCGTTGGCGGCAATTCAGGAGGCTTCCTCATTGCTGCAGGACCAGATTCCCGGCCCATTGCTGGCTTCTCAGCAGGAAATCGTGGCCATTACGCTGTCCAATACCCGGCTGCTACGCCAGCGTGTCGATGCGCTTTTGCTGCATGATGCGGCTAACTGGCTGGAGCGGCCACTTGCCATGCAGCTGCATGATCTGCAAGCCCTGATAGCGCTGGCAGCCGAAGCCATGCGGCCCTTGTTGCAACAAAAGCGCATCAGACTGGAGTTGTCCCAGGCCGCTTTGCTGGTGCAGGTCGATCAGGAAAAATTCCGAACCATTATCGATAATCTTCTTTCTAACGCCATACGGTTTTCACCTGTTAATGGTGTTATTTCTGTGAATATTGGCAGGAATTCAGACCGGACATGGGTATCTGTCATTGATCAGGGACCGGGAATTCCTGCACAGAATCACACGCTTGTCTTTCAGCCCTTTTATACCGGGCCGGCTCCTGTGGGTGAAGTGCCCGGTAGTGGCATAGGGCTTACCATGGTGAAAACCTTTGCTCAATTAATGGGTGGTGATGTCGAGTCATTACCGGCTGTGCGTGGCGCACATTTGTGTGTCTGGTGGCCATGAGGTTTTGGGTGAGTACTTGCATGATGCGTAAAAATATCTGTGCCTTGCTGTTACTGGGCATGTTGTCAGGGTGTGTGGCGATGACTGGGCGACCTGCGCGGGATGCGGCAAACCCTTCAACTGGAAAATATGTACTACGCAACTGTCCGGACGCTGATGCAGTATTGAGCGGTGTACGCCGTGGCCGGGAGGCTGTGACTTTGCTGAGAGATGCATGTGCCGGCGACCGATTGCGTTATGTGGCACAGCAGTTGCTCAATGGTGAACCCAGGTTCGAAGCAATGCGATTACAGCTGGAAATGGCAAATGCCCAGCTGCGGCAAGAGCCGGCAGAGGGCTTGTCCGGCTTGTCCATATTGTTGGCAAGCCAGTTGAATGAGCGCAGGCGGCATGAAGATGCACTGCAAAGAAGCAGTGTCCAACTGGCTGAGCAGCAGCGACGTGCCGATGAGCTGACTGCCAAGCTGGATGCTTTGCGTCAGATCGAACAATCCATGGTCAATAAGGCCAGCAAGAAGAAGATACAGCCATGATGCGTAGTGGACGGGTATTACTGGTTGATGACGATGCAGATCTGTTGCGGCTGCTTAGTTTACGCCTTGAAGCTGCGGGCTATCTGGTTGACAAGGCAGCATCTGCTGAAGCAGCCCTGAGTGCGCTGGCGGTGCGCCGGGCTGATGTGCTGCTTACTGATTGGCGCTTGCCTGGTTTGAACGGCATGGAGTTGTTCGAGTTGGTGAAAAAGAGCTATCCATCGATGCCGGTGATCATGCTTACCGCTCACGGTACAGTGCCGGATGCTGTCGATGCAGTTAGCCGTGGTGTATTTGGCTACCTGGTCAAGCCGTTTGATAGTGCAGCCCTGCTGGGTAAGGTGGAGCAGGCTTTACTGTTGTCGGCCCCTGCTATTGCACTCGATGAACAGGATGCCTGGCGTGAGGAAGTGGTCAGTTGCAGTCCTTTGATGGATGAGTTGCTGGCCGAAGCACGGCTGATTGCGGTAACAGATGCCAGCGTATTGATTCGTGGCGAAAGTGGCACCGGCAAGGAAGTACTGGCGCGGGCATTGCATCGTGCCAGTCCACGGGCGAACGGTCCGTTCATCGCAGTCAATTGCGCGGCGATTCCTGATAATTTGCTCGAAAGCGAGTTGTTTGGCCATGAAAAGGGCGCATTCACCGGGGCTGCAACGCGGCATCAGGGGTTGATTGCCCAGGCTGATGGCGGAACACTGTTTCTGGATGAAATCGGCGACATGCCGCTGGCCTTGCAGGTTAAGTTGCTGCGCGTGCTGCAGGAGAGGGAAGTGAGACCTGTTGGTGCCGGCAAGTCTGTGGCGGTGGATGTGCGTGTGATCTCGGCAACCCACCGGGATCTGGAGTCGCTGATTAGTGACGGCCTGTTTCGCGAGGATCTGTTTTATCGGCTGAATGTGGTGGCCTTGCAATTGCCTGCACTGAGCGATCGCCGTGAAGATATTCCGCTGCTGGCTCAGCATTTCCTGGTGCAGTTGTGCGAGCGCTATGGCAAGGAGGTAGCCGGCTTTGCGCCTGATGCCATGGAGCATTTGTGCAGTTTGCGCTGGTCTGGCAACGTCCGTCAGTTGGCTAATGCGGTAGAGCAGTGCTGCGTGTTGAGCACGTCCGGGCTGATACCATTAAGCTTGGTGCAAAAGGCGGTGTCCGATGGCATGGCCAGCATACCGACACTGGCCGAGGCCCGGCGTCAGTTTGAAAGGGACTATCTGGAAAAGCTGCTGCGGGTGACTGCGGGCAATGCCAGCGTTGCCGCGCGCATTGCAGACCGGAATCGAACCGAGTTTTACCGGCTGCTGCAAAAGCATGATCTGGTGGCTTCGGCATTCAAGGATTTTTGATTTCACGCTGTCCTGTCAACCCCTGTCGCCAGATGACGACAGGGGTTTTTTCTTTTAAATCATGGTATTGGCGTGCTTATGGCTTTTGGCCTGTCGCCAGTATGCGACAAATTCAGGTTTGTATAGGTGGGGAATTTGCCATTTTATTTTGCAAGTTGTTGTTATGTAAGAAGTATTTTTACCTGGCACAGCAATTGCAATAGTAGTGGCAACGCTCTTGTCGCGAGGTGTGCAATGAAAATTAAACGTTTCGGTTTGCTGCTTTTATTGTTGCTTCCCTTGCATGCTGCGATAGCAACGGGAAGTCTGTCGATTGATCCGATTGCTGAGCATGTTGCTGTTTCTCATCTGTCTGATGACGAAAAAATTGCTTGGGAATTGAATGAAGTATTGAAACCGTTGGCGGATGGCTCTGGTGCTGTGGTGCATCCCTGGGTCAAGGCCGGCATGGTGCGATTGAAGGGTTCAAGCCCCAGCCGGGATACCATTCGGCAGTTGCTGGAGGTCGCTGCCAATGTGCCGGGAGTGCGCGAGGTCCGCTCCGAAATGTCGATTCGCCCAATCTGACCATGTATTGCTTGATGTGAACTGCCCTTTGGCCTGCCTTCCCCCCCGAGAGGCAGGCCTTTTTTTATTCAGAAGCTGATGACCTTATCTGCTTCCAGCGTCCAGCCGGCAAGTTCTGGCATGCTGCCTATCTTGACCCCGGCGAGTAAACGTCCCTGATCCAGCCCGCGTGCATCGGCACAGGTGCGACAAACATAAACTGCGGCTCCATGTGCAATGGCTTCTGCCAACATGTCACCGAGGCTGGGGCCGGTGGTATTGCCCTGGCCGCTTTGTGCCGTAGTGACGGCATCGGACAGTAAGAACAGCTTGATGCGGCTGGGTTGTGCATGGCTGGCAAGAGCCAGTGTCAGTCGCAGTGCACTAAGGCTGCGTTCGCTGCCATAGGGACTGGCATTCAGTATCAATAAAATATTCTGCACGGATATCCTGTCTCGACTACAAAGTGGAAATGGCCTGTCAGGGCGGTGGTTTGATGGCGCTTGCTGCGGCTGCAGGCTAGTGCGTTGTGGCAATGCAACAGCTGCAGGCTGTTGCGATGAGCCAAATAATAGGACAAGTCGCTTGATTTGCCTTGCTCTGTCACAGGGGCCGTGCGTAATACTCCAAGAATATTTTATATTGTCGAACAAAGAAAAACGCAATTGTATACAATAGGCAAATCTTAACCGGTATAAACCGGGCTGCGAACAAAATCGGGAGTTTTCCATGCAATTCGAGGTGTTTGCCCTAAACCAGAGCGCCTTGCGCGATGCCATTACATCCGCATACCGTCGCGATGAACAGGAATGTGTACAAGCCTTGCTGCCGCAAGCTGCCTTGCTGCCGGCACAAGTGACCGCCACTCAGGACCTGGCGCGTCGCCTGGTCAGCCAGGTGCGGCACGAGCGTACGCGCTCCAGCGGGGTGGATGCCCTGATGCATGAGTTCTCGCTGGATAGCGCAGAAGGCATTGCCCTGATGTGTCTGGCAGAAGCGCTATTGCGTATTCCGGACAAGGAAACCGCCGACAAGCTGATCCGCGACAAAATTTCCCGTGGCGACTGGAAAGCCCACCTGGGCAACAGCTCTTCCTTGTTCGTCAATGCCGCAGCCTGGGGCCTGGTGGTGACCGGCAAGCTGGTTTCCTCGCATAGCGAGCAGGGCTTGTCTGCCGCCATGACCCGTCTGATCGCCAAGGGCGGCGAACCGCTGATCCGCAAAGGCGTGGACATGTCCATGCGCATGCTGGGCAAGCAGTTCGTCACTGGCGAAACCATCGAACAGGCGCTGGAAAATGGCCGCGAGCGCGAAACACGCGGCTATCGCTTCTCCTACGACATGCTGGGTGAAGCCGCCATGACCGAGGATGATGCCCAGCGCTACATGAAAGACTATGTGATGGCTATCCACGCCATCGGCAAAGAGTCTGCCGGCCGTGGCATTTACGATGGCCCGGGTATTTCGGTAAAACTGTCCGCCATTCACCCGCGTTACAGCCGCGCCAAGCGTGAACGCGTGATGACCGAGCTGTATGCCCGCCTCAAGGAACTGCTGCTTCTGGCCAAGCAATACAATATCGGCCTGAATATCGATGCCGAAGAAGCCGACCGCATGGAGCTGTCGCTGGACCTGCTGGAACAGCTGGCCTTCGACAAGGATCTGGCTGGCTGGAATGGTATTGGTCTGGTGGTGCAGGCTTACCAGAAGCGCTGCCCTTACATCATCGATTACCTGGTGGATCTGGCACGCCGTTCCGGTCACCGCTTCATGGTGCGTCTGGTGAAGGGCGCCTATTGGGATGCCGAAATCAAGCGTGCCCAGGTGGATGGCCTGCCGGGCTATCCGGTTTATACCCGCAAGGTGTACACCGACATTTCCTATCTGGCATGTGCCAAGCGTCTGCTGGCCGCACAGGATGCCATCTACCCGCAGTTTGCCACCCACAATGCCTACAGCCTGTCTGCCATTTATCAGCTGGGTCAGGGTCTGGATTACGAATTCCAGTGCCTGCACGGCATGGGCGAAACCTTGTACGACCAAGTGGTGGGCAAGGACAATCTGGGCAAGGCTTGCCGTATTTACGCGCCGGTGGGTTCGCACGAAACCCTGCTGGCTTATCTGGTACGCCGTCTGCTGGAGAACGGTGCCAACAGTTCCTTCGTCAACCGCATCGTGGACGAAAACGTGTCCATCGACGAGCTGGTAACTGATCAGGTAGCTGAAGCCGCCAGCCATGCCGGCCTACCGCATCACAAGATTGCCCTGCCGGTTTCTTTGTATGGCAGCGAGCGTCAGAATTCCAAGGGTCTGGACCTGTCCAGCGAGCACGTGCTGGCTGCGCTGCAAATGGGCCTGCAAGGTTCGGAACAGCAGCAATGGACTGCCTTCCCCCTGCTGGGTGATGCCGATGTCAGCGAAGGCGACAGCCAGCCGGTGCGTAACCCGGCTGACCATGCCGACATCGTCGGCCAGGTGATTGAAGCTACGCCGGAGCACGTGGAACGTGCGCTGCAACTGGCTGAAGCCGCCGCCGCACGTTGGGCCAATACCCCGGTGGTTGATCGCGCTGCCTGTCTGAACCGCATGGCCGACCTGATGGAAGACCACATGCCGGCGCTGATGGGCCTGGCTGTGCGCGAAGCCGGCAAGACGCTGAGTAATGCCATTGCCGAAGTGCGTGAAGCGGTGGACTTCTGCCGTTACTATGCCGCGCAGATTGTCGCCAATTTCGACAACGCCACCCACCAGCCGCTGGGGCCGGTGGTGTGTATCAGCCCGTGGAACTTCCCGCTGGCCATCTTCATTGGCGAAGTGACCGCCTCGTTGGCTGCCGGTAACCCGGTGCTGGCCAAGCCAGCCGAGCAGACCAACCTGATCGCCGCCTATGCCGTGCGCCTGCTGCATGAGGCTGGTGTACCGCGTGATGTGCTGCAATTGCTGCCAGGCCGTGGCGAAGTGGTTGGTGCTGCGCTCACCAGCGATGCGCGCATCCAGGGCGTGATTTTCACCGGCTCCACCGAAGTGGCGCAGATCATCAACCGTACCTTGGCCAAGCGTGGCGAAGATGTGGTGCTGGTGGCCGAAACCGGTGGCCAGAACGCCATGATCGTGGACAGCTCGGCACTGCCGGAGCAGGTGGTGACCGATGTCCTGAGTTCGGCCTTCGACTCTGCCGGCCAACGTTGCTCAGCACTGCGTGTGTTGTACCTGCAAAGCGATATCGCCGACAAGGTGATCGCCATGATCAAGGGCGCCATGGCCGAGTTGACCGTGGGTAATCCGTCCAAGCTGAATACCGACGTTGGCCCGGTGATTGATGCCGAAGCCCAGGCCGGTCTGCTGGCACACATCGACAAGATGAAGTCGCGTGCCCGCTGGAACTATCAGACCCCGCTGAGTGCAGAATGCCAGCAGGGTACCTTCGTGGCACCGACGCTGTTTGAAATCGACAACCTGTCCGACCTGACCCGCGAAGTGTTTGGCCCGGTACTGCATGTGCTGCGCTTTGAAGCCAGCCAACTGGACAAGGTAGTCGCCGAGATCAACAGCACTGGTTACGGCCTGACCCACGGCATCCACAGCCGTATCGACGAAACCATCAACAACATTGTCGACAAGATCAAAGTGGGCAATGTCTACGTCAACCGCAACATCGTGGGCGCGGTGGTGGGCGTGCAGCCGTTTGGTGGTGAAGGCAAGTCCGGTACCGGCCCCAAAGCCGGTGGCCCGTTCTACCTGTACCGTCTGACCCGCGCCGCCTGGGAGCCGAAACTGGCGCTGCAGCCAGTGGCCGCCAATCTGGCCGGTCTGTCCAAGCTGGCCGCAGTGGCTGACAGCCTGGGCGTGAGTGGGCTGAATGTACGCATCGATGCCGCACGCCGCGCCTCGCCGCTGACGCATCAGGTCAGCCTGCCCGGTCCGACCGGTGAAAAGAACACGCTCTGCTTTGCCGCACGCGGCAAGGTAGGGTGCGTGGCCAGCAGCAGTGCAATGCTGGCCGAACAACTGGTGGCCGTAATGGCTACCGGCAATGTGGCAGTGCTGGCGGATTCGCCGGCCAATCGCCAACTGGCCAGTACGCTGGGTAGCCATGTCGAGCTTACGCAAGATGTGTTGACCGCGTCGCTGGATGCCGTGCTGTATGAAGGGAATGATGCTGCCAGGGTGCGTCAGCAATTGGCGCAGCGCGATGGTGCGCTGATTCCCTTGGTACTGGCTGGCAAGGATGGCTACAACCTGCACCGTCTGGTGGTGGAACGCGCAGTCAGCGTCAACACCACGGCGGCGGGTGGTAATGCCAGCCTGATGAGTATTGGCGACTGATGACGGCAGCCCCGGAGACCTTCTGCTGATTGGCGGGAATGGTCACAAACCGGGGCTGAACGATGTTATCTGTGCCAAGCTACTTGTCATGAGCTGTCGGCATTGGAATAATGCCGCCAGCGTTTTAACTTACAACAAGCTCGCTGCATGAGATCTGTTCGCCACAAGCGGACAGGAGAGACCGAAAGATAGAGGATTCAAGATGCAATTCACCAAGCTGACTACCGTTACCGTCGCTGTAGCTGCCGCTCTGGCACTGTCTGCATGTGGCAAGAAAGACGACGCTGCTGCTCCGGCTGGCGCCTCCGCTCCGGCTGCCGCTGCTGCTGGTGGCGATACCATCAAGATCGGCTTTGCTGCGCCGCTGACCGGCCCGCAAGCACACTATGGCGAAGAGTACAAAAACGGTGTGACTCTGGCGATTGAAGATGCCAATGCCGAGAAGCCGACCATCGGTGGCAAGCCGGTGACTTTCGAACTGGACGCCCAGGATGACCAGGCCGACCCGAAAACCGCTACCCAACTGGCTCAGAAACTGGTTGATGACAAGGTTGCCGGCATCATCGGTCACTTCAACTCCGGTTGCGCCATTCCGGCCTCCAAGATCTACTCCGACGCCGGCATTCCGATGATCGCCATGGCGACTTCCCCGGTCTTCACCGCTCAGGGCTTCAAGAACACCTTCCGTTCCATGACCTCCGATACCCAGCAAGGTAGCGTGATGGGCAAGTTCGTGGTGGATACCCTGAAGGCCAAGAAAATCGTCATCGTTGACGACCGTACCGCTTACGGCCAGGGCCTGGCGGACGAATTCGAAAAAGCCGTCAAGGCTGCTGGTGGCGAAGTAGCCAAGCGCGAATTCACCAATGACAAGGCAACTGACTTTGCCGCCATTCTCACCTCCATCAAGGGTGTTAGCCCGGACGTGATTTTCTATGGTGGCGCTGATGCCCAGTCCGCTCCGATGGCCAAGCAGATGAAGCGTCTGGGCCTGAAGGCTCCGCTGATCTCCGGCGAAATGACCAAGACCCCGAACTTCCTGCAACTGGCAGGCAAGGAAGCCGAAGGCTCCATCGCCTCGCTGGCTGGCCTGCCGCTGGAGCAGATGCCCAAGGGCAAGGACTACTCCGACAAGTACAAGGCACGTTTCAAGACCGACGTAGCCACCTACTCTCCGTATGGCTATGACGCTACCCGCGCCATGATCCAGGCCATGAAGGATGCCAACTCCACCGATCCCAAGGCTTATCTGCCGGTTCTGGCCAAGATCAAGTACTCCGGTGTGACTTCCGCCAACTGGACCTACGACGACAAGGGCGACCTGAAAGACGGCGGCATTACCGTTTACAAGGTTGAAGGCGGCCAGTGGAAAGTGATGCAGACCATCGGTGGCGGTGCTGCCGCTCCGGCTGCTGCATCTGCGGCGCAGTAATTCAGGCGGTAGTTCATACAGAAACGGCGCAGATTCTGCGCCGTTTTTTCATGCCTGCCGCTAGACAAATTCCCGCAGTAGCGGGACAGATGTGCATAATAAAGCGGTAAATCGATAAAACCTTTGTGATTGTGTATGACTGAGTTGTTTGCCAGCCTGCCCGCCAACCTGAATGGACGGGATTATGTTGTGGGTGATGTCCACGGCTGTTTTACCGAATTGCGCCAGTTGCTGGAAAGCGTGGTGTTCGATGGTAGTCGCGATCGCCTGTTTTCCGTAGGCGACCTGGTGGACCGGGGGCCGGAGTCACGCCAGGTACTGGAGTGGCTGGCCAAGCCCTGGTTTTATGCTGTGCGTGGAAATCACGAGCAGATGGCACTGGATTTCGATCTGGCGCAAACCGATGCCTGCGAGCGTTACCTGAATAATGGTGGCGGCTGGTTTATCTGTCTGGCGGAGCGGGACAAGCAGGCCTATCGTACAGCGTTCAACCGCCTGCCGCTGGCGATGGAGGTGGTGAGCGAGCACGGACTGATCGGGCTGCTGCATGCTGACTGCCCACTGGATGACTGGAATGGCCTGCGCGAACAACTGGCCCTGCCTCAGCCCTGGGGCGAAGAAGGGGGCAAGCTGTTGCGGCAGATTACCTGGTGTCGTTTACGCGCCAGGGGGATGGTACGCAAGCCTGTGGTCGGGGTTTTCATGCTCTGTGTCGGACATACGCCCCAGGCCGGTGTACGCAGCATCGACAATGTCTGGTATCTGGATACCGGTGGTGTTTATGGCCGCAGCCTGAGCATGCTGCAGCTTGATACCTTGCAGACCCACAGCGTGAAGGTGGGCGACAAAGGATATAGCAGTGATGTGATGGAAGGGTGAAATGCCGGCATGATGGCGGTGGATTTTTATTTGCGCACGGACAAGTGAAATGCTTGTATCTCCATGTCATTTAATTGTCTTGTTATCATGCCGTATGATTTTTGGTATCTGGTCCCGCGTGCCGGGTTAGTACTATTCCCCTTGTAGCAGGTTGTATATGCATCATATGTGTAGCATTTCCATTTGGTCAGCCGCCGGGCAGGACCGTAGTGTGCGACCTTTGTCGCCACGGCTGCGACTTCCCTTATTGGCTGGTGGTTGCCCCGCCAGTAGGTGTGCGGCATGAAGCCGCCCATCCCGTCACCATGCCAGCAGCGTTGCCAGCTGGATGCCACCGGTGAACACTGCCTAAGTTGTCGACGCTCCATCAAGGAAATTGCCGGCTGGCCTGGTTTCAGTGATTTCGAGAAGAAAGCGGTGTGGAACCGCTTGCTTGCCTTGCCGCCACAAGTCGAGGCCAAACAGTGCCAGCGCTGCGGCGACAGCTTCAGTTGCGGAGCCAATGGGCCGGCCAACAGCTGCTGGTGTGCAAAGCTGCCTAACATCATGCCGCTGGGCGAGGATGGCAAGGATTGCCTGTGTCCATCCTGCCTGCTGCAGGCCATTGCCAGGGCCGGGTCTGATGCCGCACCAGACCCGGGTTAGCCGGTCTTCAGGCTGACAGCAGTTTGCCAGTTTTGAATGCCTGCGCCGTGGCTACCTTGGCTACGGTCATTCCGGCTGTGGCATAGGGATGTAGCTCATGTGCATACAACATACCGCCGTATGCCGAGCTGAGTACTGCCACCTTGTCCTGCAACGGGTCGATGACTTCGGCCACCGGCTGTCCCGCCGTTACCACGCTGCCTGGCGGCAGCAAAAAGCTGACCACACCCGGATGGGGAGCAAGCAGGTTTTCGGACCCCGCCAAGGGGGTTGCCGGATAAGGTAGCGGTGGCAAGGCTGCGGGTGTATCGCCGGTGATCAGCCCGCGCCAGCGCAGAAAATCCAGAATGGCCGCAGCATCCTGTTTGGCCAGTTGCCGGTTTACCTGATGCTGGCCACGCAATTCTACTGTAACCGACAGGCAGGCCATTTCGATGGGGACGTCCAGCCCATCCCGCTGGCACAAGGCCTGCAATTCCCACCAGGTCTGGCTGCAGGCTTCGTCAAAGGGATAATCACCCGATTCGGTAGCCAACAGCTGCGCATGCGATTGCAGATAGCGTGCCAGTGGTTCGCATTGCTCCCATAGTGGTGTGCCGGTATAGACATGCAACGCTGCATTACTGTCGCAGTGCAGGTCCAGCACGATGTCGGCATCGGTCGCCAGCAGCATCAGTGTCTTGCGCAGGCTGACCAGCTCGGTCGGTTCGGTCAGCTGCCGCAGGTGCTGGCGCATGGCCTGCCGGATATGGGCGGTATTGCTCTTTGCATCTGCACCCAGTTGGTTTTTTACCGCGGCATAAACCGCGTTGGTGAGTTGCGGATAGTGGCGGTTGAAATTTTGTCCGCTGGCCAGATCGAAACGGCCCAACTGATAACCCTGTATCGACTGGGCGTGCCCGATGGGGTTGGCTTGCGGAACCAGAATGATTTCCCCGGCAATTTTGCCTTGTTGTTCCAGCTCCTGCAGCTGCTGTTTCAGTTCCCAGGCGGTCAGCATGCCGGGTAGTTCGTCCGCATGCAGCGAGGCCTGGATATAGGCCTTGCCAGCCGGGCTGCCCGGCTGACCAAAGTGAAAGCTGGATAGCTGGCGCTGTGTTCCCAGGCAGCTGGAGATAAGAGGGTGGTGGTGGTGGATCATGCTTGCTCCGTCTCTGGCCACTTCAATGTTCTGGCCTTGTTGCCATCAGACAGCAATGTAACCCGTTGTGCCTGGGATGTCTCGGCAATGTTTTTGCCTGCTGTCTGCGGCTCGGATGCGACACATCACCTGCATTTACTGTGTCGATTGGCGAGCTATGCGCTGACCTTTTGCATGATCAGAAATTTCTTATTGTTTGTTGAGAAATAACCCGGATAGTGATGCCGTTCCCCTTTCTAAGCTTAAAGCGCTTCTTGCGTGAGCCCGACAAGCGGATGAAGAGGCGGGAGTGTCCAGATAATCAAATCAGGTGTCAGTGTCATGTCAAACAATCAGATTTTTTCAATGATGCAACGCATCAGCAGCCGGCCGCAGAGTGCAGTGTCCGAATCTGGCCCCGGTGCATATGGCGCACTGGACAGCCAGGGGCAGCCGGCTGCCGGTCTCTGGGCCGAAGGCCTGCAACCACGGGTATTGGTGGCCGAGGACAATCTGGCCAATCTGTTTTTGCTCAACAGCCAGTTGCAACGGCTGGGCTGTGAGGTGGCGGGGGTCAGCAACGGACTGGAGGCGCTGAATCAATGGCGGCTGCAACAGTTTGACTGCCTGCTGACCGACCTGGGCATGCCTCAGCTGGATGGCTTTTGTCTGGTGCGGCAACTACGCAGCGATGGTGATATGCGTCCGGTCATTGGCATATCAGCCGACCCGGGTGAGAAGGAGTGGCAACGAGCACAGGAAGCCGGCTTCAATATCCTGCTGGCCAAGCCGGTAACCTTGCCGGTGCTGCATACCACCTTGTTGCGTTTTAGCCTGGCAGTCAGCATGCAGCGGCTGCCGGTTTATGTGAATGACAGCCTGTCCGCCCTGTTTGATGGCGATGCGGTGTTGATGAAAAAGTTTGTGTGCAAGCTGCTGGACAGCAACCGGCATGACCTGGCTGAAGCGTTTTCCTTGTATGACCGGCAGCAGTGGATGGATCTGGCGCAGGTGCTGCACAAGATCAAGGGTGCAGCCCGGCTGATCGATGCCCAGCAGGTGGCGCGTGACTGCGAACAAATGGAAAAAGCCTGCAAGCTTGGACATGCCGAGCAGGTGGGTATTCTGCTGGAGGATCTGCGTCATCGCCTGCAAACGCTGGAGCAGCAGCTGCAAGCCATGCCGTAATGGAGTTGGACCGCTTCAGGGGCGGCGAGGCCGCGCCTGAAGCCGTTGAGGTACTTGAGGCTAGCGTTGGCGGATGATGCCCTGCAGTATGTTTTTCAGTACCGATACCTGTTCTGCATCGAAGCCTCCCAGTAGTTCCTGCTGTTGTTGTTCTGCCAGATCGTGCAGGGCTTCTGCTTGCAAACGGCCCTGTTCGGTCAGCCTGTAGTGTTGCTCCTGAAGGCTGATCAGCTCCTTGCGCAGCAGCATGGCCACTGCCTGTTCCACCTCCCGTTCAGGCATGTTGACTGCGCCATGCAGTGCCGCCAGATCAAGCCCGTCCTCCAGGACCAGCAGCATGCGTGCCTCACTGGTGCGCAGCCCTGTTGCCAGTTGGCGTGGCTGGTAGTGATTCTGGTAAGTACGCACAGCCTGGGTCAGCAGATAGTAGATATTGTTGTCCAGGCGCTTTTGCAGGTTGCTGCATGCCAGCGCCGGCAGCTCTTTTTTCTGCTGCAGACTGTGCGGCAAGGCCATGGCATAACTTCCCTGATGGTAGAGCAGGGGTGCCCGGCCAAAGTCGTCCAGTGCCACCACCTTGCCCAGCATGATCCAGTGGTCGCCACCGTCATGCATGGCATGGCGTTCGCACACGAAGCGGGCGGCGCAGTCTTCCAGCAGCGGCGCGCCACCAGCCCCCTGCGTGTGCGCTACGCCGGCAAAGCGGTCGTCACTGGGCCGGGCAAAGCGGTTGGACAGGCTGATCTGGTCGGCTGCCAGGATATTGACGGCAAAGTGGCTGGCCGAGGCAAATACCGGGTAGCTGCCCGAACGCTTGTCTATGCTCCACAGAATCAGTGGCGGGTCGAGAGATACCGAGTTGAAACTGTTGGCGGTGACGCCCACTTTTTGTTCATCCGTGCCGCAGGCCGTCATCACAGTGACGCCGGTGGCAAAGTTACCCAGCGCGCGGCGGAACAGACGCGGGTCGTCCGCGCTGGCCGGTGGTTTGCTTGTCATCCTCATCTCCTTGTTTTGCTTGTTGTGAGGTGGTGTCAGACCATGCTCGGGTCGGGTTCCAGACCCATCAGTTCGCGGCCAAGGATCTGGGCGCAGACATCGTAATCGGTATAAGCGTGGGCACCGGTCATGTGCGAGTCACGGAACAGGCGTTGCAACTCGTTGCCTTCCA
Organism: Aquitalea sp.; assembly: GCF_030150775.1. Lineage (NCBI taxonomy): Bacteria > Pseudomonadati > Pseudomonadota > Betaproteobacteria > Neisseriales > Chromobacteriaceae > Aquitalea > Aquitalea sp. Next base: position 29,516 of record NZ_JASLFG010000059.1, on the reverse strand, counting down.
TCCAGCTGGTGGCACCGGCGGCGCTGAACAGGCGGTCCACTGCTTCGATGCACATCTTGACCGCATACGCCTGATTGGTACGCCAGTAGGCCAGTGTCAGGCGGTCCGGGTAGGCACGGCGACGGCCGTGTTCTGCATGATCCTGCCAGGTCTTTTCCAGCAGGGCGCGGGCGGCGGCTACCTGGTGGGTGGACTCTGCCAGGCGCATGAGGGCAGGCGTGGCAGTGCCGACGCTGGCACCGGTGTAGGCCCGCACGCGATTGGCGGTTTTGTCCTTGAATGCCTGCAACATGCGTTCGGCAATGCCCAGGCTGATGGCGGCAAAGCCGCTGGCAAAGTAGGGCCGATACGGGGTGGTGAAAATATCGCTGTCCGGATACAGGCCAAAGCCGCTGGAGCGGCCTTCCATCATGTCCTTGGCCGCTTCGATACGGTGATTGGGGATGAAGGCATTGCGGATCACCAGGGTTTTGGAGCCGCTGCCCTTCATGCCCATGGCAAACCAGTTGTCGCGGATTTCATAGTCGCTGCGTGGCAGCACGCCAAAGCTGTACACCAGTTCGCCCTCGGTATTTTTACGGCGCATGCCGACAATGGCCCATTCGGCATGGTCACAGCCGCTGCTCCAGCCCATTTCGCCGCTCAGATAAACACCGCCTTCGGCTTCTTCGATCTGGCTGAACGGGGCGATGCTGCTGCTGGCGGTGGCATCCGGATTGTCGCCCCAGATTTCATCCTGCAGCTGTTGCGAAAACATGGCCAGCTGATGGCTGTGGGTGCACAGCAGGCTGAACGCCCAGGCGGTGCCACCACAGGCACCGGCCAGTGCGGCCACGCAGTCGGCAAACTCCGGCAAGGATATTTCCAGCCCGCCGTATTTCTTTGGCTGGAAGGCGCGATGCATGCCAATGCTCTTGAGCAGGCGGATGTTTTGTTCCGGGACCTGGCGCATGGCTTCGGCCTGGTCCGCGTTGGCGGCGATTTCCGGCAGGATTTGCTGCAGCCGGATCAGCAGGGTTTTCTCGCTCATGAATGTCTCCTGTTGCATGTGTTTTATTAATAAGTTAAGTATTTGTGCCGTGAACAAGGCAATACGGCAGACAGCTTGCACCTGGTGTTGTTGTGGTCTGACGAGCGCGGAAGCTGTGCTTGCTGACTGCATTATGTAGCCCACCCAATAGCCATGAAATACAAGTTTCAGGTTGATTACTGTACTTTTCATGAATTTCTTCGACCCTGCACCAAAAGGCAGATGCGGCAAAAAAAACAGCCGCCCAGAAAGGAGCGGCTGACAAGGATGGTGCAGCTGAAAGGAGAATCTGCCCATCTGGAGCGAGTTTGGCGTCAGAAGCTGTGGCGCAGCCCCATGGCCAGCCCGTGCACCGTACTGCCGGCAGGCACACTGCCAATACTGCTGAAGCCGAAATCATAGGCGGCGCTGCCATGATTCCGGATTTGCGCATAGAGGGCTTTCAGGGTGGTGTGACGCGACAGGTCGTATTCGTAGCCCAGCTCGGCATGGCGTGCCCGCCCGCTATCGCTGACGGTGCTTCCTTGCAGCTTGCCGGATTCGCCATACTGGCTGATCAGCCGGCCATGGTCGCCGATGCCGATAACGGCTTGGGCATACCACACATTCTGGCTGAGGCTGCTGCCCTGATAACTGGCGGCGGCAGTGGGGGTGAGATGGCCATCGGTGTGGTCGAGCAGCAGGCCGATACGGCTGACTTCGTCAAAACGGTAGTAGCCACCTGCGCGCAGGTTCCATACCTGGCGGAACTGGGTTGTGCTGCTGGCTGCATCATCCACGCCGGTGTCGATGCGCTCGTAAGCGGAGGTCAGCAGCCATGGGCCACCGCGATAGCTCAGGCCCAGGTCAAACACGCTGGCGGCATGGCTGGCACCGGCGGCGCGTGTTTCCACCGCGTCATAGCCCACGGTTGCCGTCAGCCCCTGCCAACTGGGGCTGGTGTACTGCACGGCGTTCTTGCGGCGGGTGTCGAAGGGGCTGGTGCGCACCAGGGTGTTGCCATTACCGTCGGCCGGGGTGGCGCTGCCATAGCTTTTCAACAGGCCGTCAGCGGACAGGACATTGCCCAGTTTGCCCAGCAACGCGCCGGACATGCCAATGCCGGTATTGCCCTGATTGACATCCAGCATGCCGGCCACCACGCGGGTGGGCGGGCTGATCAGGCCGGCCTGCACATTGCCGGCGGGTGTGGACAGACCGACAAAACTGTCGCGGGTGCCGAAGGTGGCATAGGAGGGCGCGCTGTCCAGCCAGAGATTACTTTCCAGCTGCCAGTAGGCACTGAGTCCGTTGCCCAGTTCTTCACGACCCTTGAAGCCGATCAGCGAACTGTCCGAACTGATGCGGCGCACGCTGCTGCCGGGCTGACCGTTGGCAGCGCCACGGGTGCCGACCGATTCGATGGTTTCGTCCAGTGTGCCGTACAGGGTGACGTCGGCGTGGGCCAGCAGTGGCAGCAGGAACAGGGCTGCCCAAAGATGTTTGCCTTGCATGGTATGGCTCCGGTTTGGGCCTGCGTTGGCGATTGATGGACGCAGGCCGCCGCGGTGTCCGGCCTTGATGTCGGACACCGTGCAGTTAAATAGGGAATGGTTAATGGTTCAGTTGCGCGCCGGCTTTTGCAGCGGAATCAGCAGAAACACCAGGGCACCTATCAATAAGGCGGCCACCGCATACAACAGGCCGCTGGTGAAGCTGTGCGACATGTCCTTGAGCCAGCCCACCACGAAGGAGCTGAGCGCCGAACCGATATTGCCGGTGGCGTTGATCAGGGCAATGCCCACTGCCTTGGCCTTGGTCGACAGCGTGGTGTCGGGGGTGGTCCAGAAAATGGTCATGGCGGTAAAGGAACCGGCCGAAGCCATCACGATGCCGGCCAGACGCACTACCGGGTCGCCGGCATAGGCGGTCAGCAGCCAGCCTGCAGCGGCAAACAGCATGGGCAGCACGGTATGCCATTTGCGCTCCTGGGTGCGGTCGGAACGCGCGCCCCACCACAGCATCAGCAAAATGGTGCCCAGCTGCGGAATGGCAGCCAGGATGCCGATGGTGACATTGCTGCTGCCGGCATTGAAGCTTTTGACGATTTGCGGCACCCAGATATTCACCATGCTCAGGGTGTTGACCAGGCAGAAATAGGCGAAGGCGAATTTCAACACCGTCGGCTGCAGCAGCTCGTGCATCACGCCGGCATGTTGCTGGGCTGGCTGGTGTGCTTCGGCGTCCAGCATGCCTTGCAGGCAGCGCTTTTCTTCCGGACTGAGCCATTTCGCCTTGGCGGGGGAGTCATCCAGATAGAACCACACCACCACGCCCAGCACGGCCGAAGGTAGGCCTTCCACCAGAAACAGCCATTGCCAGCCGGCCAGTTGCCAGATGCCGTCCATTTCCAGCAGATAGCCGGATACCACCGAACCCAGTGCTGCGGTCACCGGCATGGCAATCATGAACAGGGCATTGGCGCGGGCACGGTAAACACGCGGAAACCACAGCGTGAGGTAGACCAGCATGCCGGGCAGGAAGCCGGCTTCGGTAATGCCCACCAGTGCGCGCAGGATGTACAGGCTGGTGGCGTCATGGGCAAACATGGTGGCGGTGGAGGCAAAGCCCCAGGCCACCATGATGCCGGCCATCCAGCGCCGGGCACCGATACGGCTGAGCATCATGTTGCTGGGAATGCCGCACAACACGTAGGTGATGTAAAAGATGGTGGCGGCAAAGCCGAACATGGTGGCCGTCAGGTTCAGGCTTTTGGCCATGGTGAGGCCGGCAAAGCCGATGTTGATGCGGTCCAGAAAGGAAAATACGAACAGGATGAACAGAAACCAGATCAAGCGTCCGGAAACTTTGCGAATCACCTGTTGTTCTTGCTGTGTGTCGTCCTTGTGCGCCTGATCCATCAGGTCGGGCGCGGTGTGGCAGGTCGTGGCTTTATCCAGACTCATGCACTTCTCCTCATTTATCGTGCCGGGAGCGTTCCGGCGTGTTGTCCTTTGTCGTGGTGCCTGCTCTTGCTGGCAGATCACCTTGTTGCCTTGCTGCGGTGTGCGATGTGGCTGTGCAGTCCTTTCGGTTGTGGTTAATTGAATATATTAATTATCTGTTGGCTGCATGCCGCGTCAGCGGACGACCCGCTGGGCCGTCCATTGTGGTTTCAGTACACGCCACTGGCACCGGCCTGCTGGCCACCGGACTTGAAGCGACCGGCCAGTGCTTCGGCACTGCGCGCCAGCACGGTGCTGTCCACGCCCACGGCGACAAACTGCGCGCCAAGCTCGATATAGTGACGGGCCAGTTTCTCGTCAGCCATCAGGATGCCGGCCGCCTTGCCCTGGGCGCGGATGCGGACGATGGCCTGTTCGATGGCGGCTTGCACTTCCGGGTGGGCAGGCTGGCCGAGATAGCCCATGTCGGCGGACAAATCCGCCGGGCCGATGAACACGCCGTCCACGCCGGGCGTGGCGGCAATGGCATCCAGATTGGTCAGGCCCTGGCGGGTTTCAATCTGCACCAGCACGCACAGCTCGTCTTCCGCATGCTTGAGGTAGCCCTCGATGCGGTTCCAGCGCGAGGCGCGGGCAATGGCGCTGCCCACCCCGCGGATGCCATGCGGCGGATAGCGGGTGGCGGCTACCGCCAGTGCCGCTTCTTCGGCGGTCTGTACCATGGGCAGCAGCAGGGTTTGTGCGCCAATGTCCAGAATCTGCTTGATGCGCACCGGGTCGTTCCATACCGGGCGCACCACCGGGTGGCTGGGGTAGGGGGCGATGGCCTGCAGCTGGCCCAGCATGTCGGTAAGTGTGTTGGGCGCGTGTTCGCCGTCGATCAGCAGCCAGTCGAAACCGGCACCAGCCAGCAGCTCGGCGCTGTAGGGGCTGGCCAGGCTCAGCCACAGGCCGATCTGCACTTCGCCGTTTTTCAGCGCAGCCTTGAAGCGGTTGGATGGGTTCTGCATGGAATTTTCCTTAAAAAACAAGAGCAGCTAACAAAATAGCGCAGCGCCCCTGATGCAAGGCGCGCCGACGCAGACAGTACAAGGTGTACGGCCAGGAGGCGCAACGCAGCAGCAGGGTTTTTGTTCGCTGATCTAAACAAAGCGGCAGCTGATGGCACCCAGCGGCCCATAGTCCACATGGAAGGTATCGCCAGCCCGCGCCGGCACCGGGCGGGTGAAGGAGCCACCCAGAATCACCTGACCGGGCTTGAGGCTGACATCAAACGGTGCCAGCTTGTTGGCCAGCCAGGCCACGCCGTTGGCCGGGTGGTTCAGCACCGCCGCGGCCACGCCGGATTCCTCGATCACCCCGTTGCGGTACATCAGCGCGGATACCCAGCGCAGGTCCAGCTCGGACGGCTTGACCGGGCGGCCGCCCATCACCACGCCGGCATTGGCGGCGTTGTCGGAAATGGTGTCGAACACCTTGCGCGGGCGGCCGGATGCCGGGTCGATGGACTGGCTGCGCGCGTCGATGATTTCCAGTGCCGGAATGACAAAATCGGTGGCCTGATACACATCGAACAGGGTGATGTCCGGGCCCTTGAGCTCCTTGCCCAGAATGAAGGCCAGCTCCACTTCCACCCGCGGCACGATGAAGCGGCTGGTGGGAATGTCGCTGCCGTCGTTGAAGAACATGTCGTCCAGCAGAGTGCCGTAGTCCGGCTCGTTGATCTGCGAGGACATCTGCATGGCGCGCGAGGTCAGGCCGATCTTGTGGCCCTTGATCGTGCGGCCTTCAGCCAGCTTCATCTCCACCCAGCAGCGCTGGATGGCATAGGCGTCTTCAATAGTGATGTCCGGGTAGTCCAGTGAAATCTGGCGGATCTGCTCGCGTTGCTGCTCGGCCTGATGCAGGCGGCGGGCGGTAGTCTGGATGATGTCTGATGTCAGCATGATGTCTCCTCAGTTGGCGATGCCGCCAAAGCACAGGTATTTGGTTTCCATGAATTCTTCCAGCCCTGGGCGGCCGCCTTCGCGACCCAGCCCGGACTGCTTGATGCCGCCAAACGGGGCGACTGCGGTGGAAATGGCACCTTCGTTGATGCCCACCATCCCCGCTTCGATGGCTTCGGCCACCCGCCAGCAACGGCCTACATCACGGCTGTAGAAGTAGGCGGCGAGGCCGGATTCGCCGCTATTGGCCAAATGGATGGCCTCGGCTTCGTCGCGGAAGCGGATAAGCGGAGCCAGCGGGCCAAAGGTTTCTTCCTGCGCCACCAGCATCTGTTCGGTGACATCGGCCAGTACCGTGGGCTGGAAGAAGTTGCCGCCGCGTGCATGCGGCGCACCGCCGCTGAGCACCCTTGCCCCCAGGCTGACGGCGTTGGCGATGTGGCGCTGCACCTTGGCCACCGCGGCCTGGCTGATCAGCGGGCCTTGCTGCATGCCGGGCTCGCTGGCCGGGCCAACCTGTAGCGCGGCCACGGCAGCGGCGAGTCTGGCGGCAAAGGCATCGTAGATGCCGTCCTGTACCAGCAGGCGGTTGGCGCAGACACAGGTCTGGCCGCTGTTGCGGAATTTGGCAAACAGCGCGCCCTGCACGGCGGCATCCAGATCGGCATCGTCAAACACGATGAAAGGCGCATTGCCACCCAACTCCAGCCCCAGTTTTTTCACCGTGTCCGCGCACTGGCGCATCAGCAATTTGCCGACAGCGGTGGAGCCGGTGAAGCTCAGCGCCCGCACCAGCGGGCTGCCGGTCAACTCGCCGCCAATGGCCACCGCATCGGTGCCGGTGACGACATTGAATACGCCGGGCGGCAGGCCAGCCTGTTCGGCCAGCGCCGCCAGCGCCAGTGCGGACAGCGGTGTTTCCGCTGCCGGTTTCAGCACCACGGTGCAGCCAGCGGCCAGCGCCGGGGCCACCTTGCGGGTAATCATGGCGTGCGGAAAATTCCACGGCGTGATGGCCGCCACCACACCTACGCCCTGGCGCACGGTGAGCAGGCGCTTGTCGCTAAAGGGGCTGGGAATCACCTCGCCATAAGCGCGTTTTCCCTCTTCGGCAAACCATTCGATATAGCTGGCACCGTAGGCAATTTCGCCTGCGCTTTCGGCGGCGGGCTTGCCTTGCTCCTGGCTGATCAGCGCCGCCAGTTCACCCTGGTGCTGCAGGATCAGCGTATGCCAGCGCATCAGCATGGCGGCACGCTGCTGTGCAGTCAGCGCCCGCCAGCCGGGCAGGGCGGCGCTGGCGGCCTCAATGGCCGCGCAGGTTTCTGCTGCGCCCAGATCGGCCACTTGTGCCAGCAGTGCGCCGCTGGCCGGGTTGTGCACGGCAAACTGCTGCGCGCCGGATAGCCATTGGCCGTTGATATATGCCTGTTCACGCAGCAGGGATGCGGATGGGCGGGAGTGGGAGTTCATGTCGGTTTCCGGGAAAAACGGATCAATTGCAGACTCAGCCAGGCAGCGACACCACAGGCCATCACCAGCAGGCACATGGCGCGCGGGCTGCCGTCAAACAGGCTGGCCACCAGTGCACTGGCCAGCATGCCGCAGCCAAACTGGCCGGAGACCGCCAGCGCCATCACCGCGCCGGCACGGTCGGCATGCAGTTGCAGTAAGCGCGCCATGGCATTGGGGCCGATGCTGCCGGTCATGCCCACGCTGAACAGCAGCGGCAGCACCGTCAGCCACAGGCTGTGCGCACCCAGCAGCCACAGTGCCAGCCCGGCCACCGCCACCACGCCGCATTGCCATTGCAATAGGCTGTCGATGGCATGCCGCCGCAGCAAATGGCGGTTGAGCTGGCTGAACAGCACGATGGCGACGATATTCAGCCCGAACAGATAGCCGTAATGCTGCGCGGCCACGCCGAAGTACTGGATGTACACAAAGGGGGAGCCGGTGATGTAGGCGAACATCGCGCCAAAGCTTAGCCCCAGCGCCAGGCTGTAGCCCATGGTAGGCAGGTGTTGCAGCAGGTGGCCGTAGGCACGGAAGGCTTTGCCCAGCGTGATGTCCGACCGAGCGGATGGCGGATGGCTTTCCGGCAACTGCCACACCACCAGCGCCAGCGACACCGCACCCAGCAGCGCCAGCAGCAGAAACAGGCTGCGCCAGCCTGCCAGCAGCAACAACCAGCCACCCAGCAGCGGGGCCAGCAAGGGGGCGATCATGGTGATTTGCTGCATCAGCGTCAGCACATGGCTGGCCTCGCTCAACGGAAAGGCATCGCGCACGATGGCGCGTGCCATCACCGTGGCCGCGCCGCCACCCATGGCCTGCAGCACGCGCAGGGCAATCAGCTGTTCTGCCGTTTGCGCCGCAGCGCAAGCCAGGCTGGCCAGCACATACAGGCTGAGGCCGGTCAGCAGTACCGGGCGGCGGCCATAGCGGTCGGACAGCGGGCCGTACAGCAGCATGCCGCCGCAAAAGCCGGCCAGGAAGCTGCCGATGGTCAGCTGGATGCGTGCCACCGGCGCGGCCAGATCCGCCGCAATGGCGGGCAGGGCGGGCAGGTACATGTCGATGGACAGCGGGCCGAAGGCCACCAGTACCCCCAGCAGCACGATCAGCCGCACCTGTTGCTGTGCCTGACTTGCGGTATGCATGGTGGTTTATCTGAAGCGCTGATGGACGTTGTTGTGCTTGTAGCTGAGTCTGGCGTCCAGCTCACTCAGCTCAAAAGTGAGGGCCAGATAGCGGGCATCAAACAGCGGGGCAAAGTGTTGCTTGATCAAGGCAAACAGGCCCTCGGCTGTGCGTTCGCGTTCTTCAAAAGTGCGGCCATGGCCGATTTTCAGGCTCATGTGGACAAAGGCGTAGTCGGCCTCGCCATCGGCCATGCGCCAGGTGTCCAGCCAGATGGCGCGGCTGCGGATGCCCGCCACCGGGTAGAGGCCGGTGCCAATCAGGTAGGCATGGGCTTTTTCGAACAGGCCGGGCAGGTCGGCCTGCTTGCGGATATTGTCGGTGCATTCGACGATGAAATGCGGCATGGAATCCTCCGGGGAATACCGCCAGCCCCCTCCGTAGCGGGCTGGCCAAGAAAGGCAGGCAATCAGACAGGCAGCACCACGTTGATCTGGCCGGTGCCGGAGCTGCCAAAGTAAGGGGTGATCACCTCGGCCTTGCCCTGGTATTCGTCCCAGCCCAGCGCACCCAGCAGCATGGCGGTGTCGTGCATGAAGCCTTCGCCATGACACTTTTCCGCATACTCCGGCAGCATGGCGCAGAAGGTTTTCCAGTCGCCGCGCTGCCACATGGCCACCACTTCGTGGTCGAAGGTTTCGAGGAAGGGGCTCCACACCTTGTGCAGGTATTGCTCGGCCACGCCGTTCTGGGCAAAGCGGTGCGACAGCGAACCGCTGGCCAGAAACGCCACCTTGCCGTCGTACTGTTCTTCCACCGCCTGACGCATGGCCATGCCCAGCCGCGCGCTGTCGGCCAGGTTGTGCACCGTGCACATGGCGGACACCGATACCACCTTGAAATGCTGGTCCGGGTTCATGTAGCGCATCGGTACCAGCGTGCCGTACTCCAGTGCCAGCGTGGTGGCATCGTGTGCGCGGGTATGTACCCCGGCTTGCGTGGCGGCATCGGCCAGCAACTGGCCCAGTGCCGGATTGCCCGGGTAGGCGTAGGGCAGGTTCTTGATGAAGTGCGGCAGCTCGTTGGAGGTGTAGACACCTTCAAACGCCGGCGCACAGTTGATGTGGTAGCCGGAATTCACCAGCCAGTGGGTATCGAACACCACGATGGTGTCCACACCCAGTTCGCGGCAGCGACGGCCGATTTCCTTGTGGCCGTCGATGGCGGCCTGACGGCAGCCCTGATGCTGGCCGGGTTGTTCAGATAGATACATCGACGGCACATGCGTGATCTTGGCCGCCAGGGCGAGTTGTCCCATGGATTGTCTCCTTTGTAGTCGTGAGGGCGGTGGGCATTGATGTGTGCCACAGCCAAGAGGCCGGGCGTTCTGTGGCGCCCTGACCATCTGTTGTTTTTCAGCTGCTAACAACAGCGCAGCGGCACTGCGCTTACAGGCCCCAGCGCGGAATATGGTGGCTACCCATCGAGATGCAGACGTTCTTGATTTCGGCAAACACCTCGAAGCTGTATTCACCGCCTTCGCGCCCGGTGCCGGAGGCCTTCACGCCACCAAAGGGCTGGCGCAGGTCACGCACGTTCTGGCTGTTGATGAACACCATGCCAGCCTCGATGCCACGGGCCAGACGGTGGGCCTTGCCGATGTCCTGGGTCCAGATATAGGACGCCAGGCCGTATTCCACATCGTTGGCCAGGCGCAGCGCATCGGCCTCGTCGTCAAACGGCATCAGGCATACCACCGGGCCGAAGATTTCTTCCTGCGCAATGCGCATGCGGTTGTCCACATCGGCAAACACCGTGGGCTGGATGAAGTTGCCACGCGCCAGATGGGCGGGCAGGCCGGCCGGGCGTTCCAGACCACCGGCCACCAGCCGGGCGCCTTCTTCCATGCCGATACGGATATAGCCGGTCACCTTGTCGTAGTGCTGCGGGGTGATCATGGAGCCGACCTGGGTTTTCGGGTCTTGCGGGTCGCCGACGATCAGGCGCTTGGCGCGCGCGGCAAATTCTTCGACAAACTTGTCGTATACCGGACGCTGGATGAAGATGCGGCTGCCTGCGGTACAGCGTTCGCCATTGAGCGAGAAGATGGTGAACAGCGCGGCATCCAGTGCGCGGTCCAGATCGGCATCGGCAAAAATCAGCACTGGCGACTTGCCGCCCAGCTCCATGGAAAACTTCTTCAGCCCGGCATTCTGCATGATGCGCTTGCCGGTGGCGGTGCCGCCGGTAAACGACACGGCGCGGACATCCGGATGGCGCACCAGCGCATCCCCTGCGGTGGCACCATAGCCCTGCACCACATTGAACACGCCGGGCGGCACACCGGCTTCCAGCGCCAGCCGACCCAGCTCATTGGCGGTGAGCGGGGACAGCTCGGACATCTTCAGCACGGCAGTATTGCCCAGCGCCAGGCAGGGCGCGGTTTTCCAGGTGGCAGTCATGAAGGGCACATTCCACGGTGATACCAGGCCGCACACGCCCACCGGCTGGTACAGCGTGTAATTGAGCATGCTGTCGTCCACCGGATAGCTGTGGCCGTTCATGCGGGTACACACTTCGGCGAAGAAATCGAAGTTGTGCGAGGCACGCGGAATCAGCACGTTCTTGGTCTGATGGATGGGCAGGCCGGTGTCCAGTGTTTCCAGCTCGGCCAGCATGGGCACGTTCTGGTCGATCAGCTCGCCCAGACGGCGCATGACCCTGGCGCGTTCCTTGGCCGGGGTGCCAGCCCACTTGGGAAAGGCTTCCTTGGCGGCGGCCACGGCAGCGTTGATTTCGTCGGCACCGCCGGAGGCGACTTCGGTAATCACTTCGCCGGTGGCCGGGTTGACGGTTTCAAAGACTTCCTTGCTCTCGACCTCGCGGCCGTTGATCCAGTGCTTGATCATCTTGTGTTCTCCTGTGCAGGCGCGCCGTCTACCGGGCTGCGCCGGGTAATCATTCAGCCGATTATTGACAACCCCCTCTCGCTTTCTAAGCAGAAAGCGAGGCTCCCTTGCAGGGCAAGGGCGGGGGGATTGGGAATAGATGGAAAGGCTGCGGAATCAATCAGTTTGTTGAAAGGCCCGGCTTTGCCGGGGCCAGTGCAATCTCATCAAATCACTTTGTCAGCAGCCTGTCGGCGTACTGCGCCTCGCTGACAATGTGGTTGACCAGGCGACCCACCCCTTCCACCTCGACAATCACCTCATCGCCGGGCAGCACATCGGCCAGCCCTTCCGGCGTGCCGGTGGCGATCATGTCGCCGGGGGACAGGGTCATGAAGCTGCTGAGGTATTCGATGAGATAAGGAATATCGAACACCATGTCGCTGGTGTTGCCCTGCTGGCGCAGCTCGCCATTCACCCAGGTACGCAGGGTGAGGCTGGCTGGCTTGGCCACGTCGTCACGGTCCACCCACCACGGGCCGATCGGGGTGAGGGTGTCACGGTTTTTCACCCGCAGATTGGGCCGGTAGTAGTTTTCCAGGTAGTCACGTACTGCGTAGTCATTGCACACGCTGTAGCCGGCCACGTAGTCCATCGCTTGTTCGCGGCTGACGTTCTTGGCGGTCTTGCCGATAATCACCACCAGCTCGCACTCGTAGTGCATGTAGGCGATGTTGTCCGGGCGTACCGATACCTGCCGGTGGCCGGTGAGCGTGGCCGGTGACTTGAGGAACACCAATGGCTCGGTCGGGGCCTTGAAGGCCAGTTCGGCGGCGTGGTCGGCATAATTCAGCCCCAGCGCGAATACCGTGCCTTCAGCCGGCGGCAGCCATTCGACCGCCTCTTCGGCAAAGCGGCGGCCATCAGCCAGTTGTACCGAGTGGTCGTCATTCACCAGAACTGCGTGGATCTCTGCCTCACCGGGCAGGCGGATGCGGGCGTGTTTCATTGGGCGCTCTCCTCGGCGATCAGGTGGTTTTCCAGGCGGCCAATGCCGTCGATTTCCACGGCCACGGTGTCGCCGGGGCAGATTTCCAGCTGGCGCAGCGGGGTGGAGGGGATGATCACGTCGCCCGGCTGCAAGGTCATGAACTGGCTGAGGGCGGCAATCAGCTGCGGCACGGAGCGCAACCAGTCGCGGCTGTGATTGGTTTCGGCCAGCTCGCCGTTCAGATAGCTGCGGATTTCCACGTTCAGCGGGTCGATGGCGGCAGCATCCACCAGCCACGGGCCCATCGGGCAGAAACCGTCGCGGCACTTGGCCTTGACGGCCGGGCGGTAGAAGCTGGTCTCTTCCAGGCTGATTTCATTCACCACGGTGTAGCCAGCCACGACAGCCAGTGCCTGTTCGACTGCCACTTTGCTGGCCACCTTGCCAATCACCACGCCCAGCGCACCACCGGCAAACACCTTGCCGGCCTGGATCGGCAGGGCAATGGTGCTGCCGTGGCCGGCGTGGGTATTGCGCGGTTTGATGAACAGCACCGGCGTGGCCGGGGCTTTCTGGTAGGGCGGCTGCTGGAAGTCGGCTTCCAGCTGTTCCAGCAGGCTGCGGTGGTTCAGCGCCACGCCATACACGGTGCCGCTGGCGGGAGCCAGCCATTGCGGGGAGTCTGCCAGTGGATTGCCGTTGTCCAGCAGCAGTTTGCCGTCAGCCAGCGCGGTCACCTGGCGGGCTTGCTGGTTCAGCACGATGCGGCCTTGCTTCATCGGTCTCTTCCTTGTTGTGGTGGTGGACAGCGGTGCTGGCCATTTATTTAATATGTTAACTTTATACGGGCCTGCTTCCGCCTTTGTCAACGCGCTTCATGTGCTGCAACAGCGGATGACAGCTACTATGCCACGTGCCTTGCAGCATTTTCTAAGGAATGAATTGTACTTTTCATGGGTTTGTCACGGGTGTGCCTTGCTTGGTTAATGCATGGGATTTTGCTGTAGTGACGGTAAATCAAGCTGTCTGGCAAGGTGGTGCTGGCTGACTGCTTGCACGCTGAAAATGCTTACTGTACAAAAGATGGAAATCAACAGGCCTGTGGCATTTTGCGCACAGGCTACGACGGAGCGGCCATGAAGCAGGAAAACCGTACCCCGATTCCCAATATCGACATCGGCAAGGTGTATGACAGCCGCTATGGCGAGTCGGATATCAATGTTGAATCCTTTGGCAAACTGGCGGAATTCTTTGGCCGCAATATGCCGGTGCACCGGCACGACCGCTTTTTCCAGCTGCATTATCTGGCCAGCGGGCAGATTCGCCTGTATCTGGAAGAGCAGCACTATGTGGCGCAGGCACCGTTGTTTTTCTTTACCCCGCCCACGGTGCCGCATGCTTTCATCACCGAGGCCGATGCCGAAGGCTATGTGCTGACCGTGCGGCAGGAACTGGCACGCCAGTTATTGCACACACTGCCGCTGACCCAGCGCGAGGCAGGGCTGATGCAGCCCTTCTGTGTCGAGCTGGCCGACGGGGAGGCCGCGCAGCACCTGCCGCAGCTACTGGCCTTGCTGGCCGAGGAGTATGGCCATGACGCAGTGGGGCGCGAGGCCGCGCTGCACGGCCTGGTGCAGCTGGTACTGGTGACTGCCTTGCGCCTGAGTGCGCAGGGCGAGCACAGCCGGCAATGCCGCCGCGAGGACTTGCAGATTTTCCATCGTTTCAATGCCTTGATCGAAGCGCATTTTCGCGAGCACTGGCCGCTGTGGCGCTATGGCGAGGAAATGGGGGTGACCGAGTCGCGGCTGAATGATATTTGCCGGCGCATGGCGGATTTGCCGTCCAAGCGACTGGTGCATGACCGGCTGTTGCAGGAAGCCAAGCGCTTGTTGATGTATTCCGCCGGGTCGGTAAACGAAATTGCCTATCACCTTGGCTTCAAGGACCCGGCGTATTTTTCCCGCTTCTTCCTGCGTGAAACCGGCAGCAAGCCCAGTGCCTACCGCCAGCAGCATGCGGGATGAGGCAGCACCGGCAGCCTGGCGCGGCTGACAAAAGCTCTTGGAGAGTCGGGGCGGGAGCGGGGGTTTTGTCAGCGGGTTTTATTGCAGCAGGCTGCGCTGGCGGGTTTCCGATGGCAGCTCGCAAAACAGCTTGCGGTAATCGCGGGCAAAATGTCCCAGGTGGTAAAAGCCCCAGTGCCCGGCGGCATCGCGCACGCCAAGCCCGGCATGTTCTGCTGACAGCAGCATGCGCCGCACCGCATTGAGCCGGATGGAGCGCAGGTAATCCACCGGCGTGGTGCCGGCAATCAGCTGAAAGCTGTTTTGCAGGGTGCGCCGGCTGATGCGCAGCTGCTGGCACAGGTCCAGCACCGTCACCGGCTCGTCGCTGCTGGCCAGCACGATGGCCTGGCTGCGCCGCACGATGTCACAGTGAGTGGCGTGGGTGAGGTTGATGGCGCGCTCCGGCACGCTGCCGTGCAGCAGGTCCAGCAGCAGGCTGATCAACTGGTGTTGCACCAGCTTCTGGCTGCCGGCAAAGCGCATCAGGTCCGGGTTTTCCACTGCCTGATCGAACACGCTTAGCAATAACTGGCGGGTGTGGGCCAGTTGTTCGGGCGGAATCTGGATTATCGGCTGCCATTGGCGTTTGCTGTTCAGCTGCTGGTAAAACTCCGGTGCCAGTGCGGCCAGGTCTTCATTGCGTACCGACAGCTGGATGGAGTCCACTTCGGCAGGCGCATGCATGATGAATTCTTCATTGCTGCGCAAGGCGGTAATGGCATGACAGCCAACTGCGCGGCCTTGCAGGGTGAGCGGCAGCGGGGCGTGGATGGGGATGGCGAAGTGCACCATGTCGGCGGGGGCGCGGCCATATTGCACCACGCGCTGGTTGAAGGCTTCGCGGAACACTTCCAGATGGCCGGTATTCAGGCGGGAAAGCGAGCTGTAAAAGCGCCCGCCACTGATCTGGTCGTATACCTGCTGCCAGCCGGGCAAGTGTGCGGCATGACATTGGGCGTCATCGAAATGGCGAACTTCAGCCAGCATGGTGGACCTCCTGATGCAGTTCTCCGGTGGCAGCCTGTGGCCGCTCACCTGCTGTTTCTGACGTTGTAGATGTCAATCTGATGCGACAGCATGGGCGGTCGCCCGACCTCTGCGGGCCATCTTGTCTGCTTGGGCAAGTTGGTGGCATGTCCGTTTTGGACATGCTGTCTTGTACTGGCCAAGTCCTGACTATATTGGGTCATTTGCCGATGCGCTGCAAAGAATACTTAATATATTATCTATTTGTCTGTCACCCTTGTCGGGCAAGGCTTGCCACAGCCTTGTCCGGCAATCCTCCTGCCGTGTTGGCTGCTGTTTCTTCATTGCAACAACGGGGTCCGGGTTCAGCCTGTTTTGCGCTGTGCTGTCCTGCCGGGCAGGCCATGCAGGATTTGCCGATTTGGGATCAGGCCGCCAAAAACTGACGCGTATATTGATCTGCAACAAATCGCGTTGCTGCTGTTGCTGCTTGTCAGCGACTGATGGCGACAAGGCAAATCAGGCGGCCTGCCTGCGGGCAAGACCGCCCTGCAAGGAGTGGAGAAGAATGGATCACAATCGGGTAGTGGTACTGGAGCCGGTGAATGCTTTCCTGCTGCGCGAGCATGGCTTGCTGGTGGACGGCAAGACGGTGGCTGCCCAGTCCGGCCAACGTACCGAAGTGCGTAATCCGGCAACAGGACAGGTGATTGCCAGCGTGGCCGATGGCAACGAACAGGATGTGGATGTGGTGGTGCAAAGTGCACACCGGGCCTTCACCGCCGGGGTGTGGTCCGGTCTGCGTCCGGCCGAACGCGAACGCATCTTGCTGAAGCTGGCCGATGTGCTGGAAGCGCACGCCGAAGAGCTGGCCCAGCTGGAAACGCTGAATCAGGGCAAGTCCATCCATATTTCGCGTGCCATCGAAGTGGGCGCGTCCATCGAGTTTGTCCGCTACATGGCCGGTTGGGCCACCAAGCTGGGTGGCGAAACCATGGACGTGTCGATTCCGGTACCGCCCGGCACCCGTTACACCGCCTATACCCGTCGCGAGCCGGTGGGGGTGGTGGCTGGCATCGTGCCGTGGAATTTCCCGCTGATGATTGCCATCTGGAAGATGGTGCCGGCCCTGGCCGCCGGTTGTACCGTGGTGCTCAAGCCTTCCACCGAAACCCCGCTGACTGCGCTGCGCCTGGGTGAGCTGGCACTGGAAGCCGGCATTCCACCCGGCGTGGTGAATGTGCTGACCGGCCGTGGCGCTCGCGCCGGCCAGGCCCTGGCCGGCCACCCGCTGGTGAGCAAGGTGTCGTTCACCGGCTCCACCGAAATCGGCAAGACCATCGGCCATACCGCCATCGACAACATGACCCGCTTCTCGCTGGAGCTGGGCGGCAAGAACCCGATGATCATGCTGGGTGATGTGGATGTGGACAAGGCCATCCAGGGCGCGCTGATGGGCGGCTTCCTCAATCAGGGCCAGGTTTGTGCCGCCGCTTCCCGCCTGTATATCCAGCGCAGCAAGTTCAACCAGGTCGTCGAAGGGCTGGCCGCTGCCGCCAACAGCATGACGCTGGGCAGCGGGCTGGACCTGAACGCCCAGGTCAATCCGCTGGTGTCGGCACGCCAGCAGCAGTCGGTGTGCCGGCTGATCGACACCGCCCGCAGCGAAGGCGCCAGCATTCTGGCCGGTGGCGGCGCGGCCGATCTGCCCGGTTACTTCGTCAAGCCCACCATCATTGTCAATGCGGCCCAGCACAGCACCATCGTGCGCGAGGAAGTATTCGGCCCAGTGCTGGTGGCGCTGCCCTTCGACCATCCCGACGAGGCCATCGCCATGGCCAACGACTCGCGCTATGGCCTGGCCGCCAGCTTGTGGACCAACGACCTGTCCGCCGCCATGAACCTGGTGCCGCGCATCGAGGCCGGCACGGTGTGGGTCAACAGTCATATCCCGCTGGACCCCAGCCTGCCGTTTGGCGGTTTCAAGCAGTCCGGCATCGGCCGCGAGTTTGGTCGCGGTGCGGTGGAAAACTTTACCGAGACCAAGTCGGTCTGCATCGCGCACTGAGTGACTGACAAGTCACCCGATCCCGTGTCGCGCCGCCTTGCCGTACGCCTTGTACTGTCTGCGGCGGCGCGGCTTGACTCAGGTACTTAACGAGGTTTGCTGGCCGCCATCGGTCGCACATTTGTCTGCAAAAGGAGTAACCCATGTCTTACGACAAGTCCCGTTTCTGGCACCCCATGCTGCACCCCAATGAAATGAAGCAGCGCCAGCCCATCCGCATCGTGCGTGGCGATGGCTGTCATGTGTTCGACGACCAGGGCCACAAGCTGGTGGATGGCGTCGCCGGTTTGTGGAACGTCAACGTCGGCCACAACCGCCCGGAAATCAAGCAGGCCATCGTGGAGCAACTGGACGAACTGGAATACTTCCAGCTGTTTGATGGCATCTCCCACCCGCGGGCCGAGGAATTGTCCGCCACCCTCATCGACATGCTGAAGCAGGAAGACATGGCGCGGGTCAGCTTCAGTTCCGGTGGTTCCGACGCGGTGGAAACCGCGCTCAAGCTGGCCCGCCAGTACTGGCGTGTCAGCGGCCAGCCGGACCGCACCAAGTTCATCTCGCTCAAGCAGGGTTACCACGGTGTGCATTTCGGCGGTGCTTCGGTCAATGGCAATACCGTGTTCCGTCGCAGCTACGAACCGCTGCTGCCCGGCTGCTTCCATGTGGAAACACCGTGGCTGTACCGCAACCCGTTTACCGAAGATCCGGAAGAACTGGCACAAATCTGCGCGCAGATGCTGGAGCGGGAAATCCTGTTCCAGAGCCCGGACACCGTGGCCGCCTTCATTGCCGAACCCATCCAGGGTGCCGGTGGTGTCATCGTGCCGCCCGCCAGCTACTGGCCGCTGATCCGCGCGGTGTGCGACAAGTACGGCGTATTTCTGATTGCCGATGAAATCGTCACCGGTTTTGGCCGTTCCGGCTCCATGTTCGGCAGCCGTCTGTGGGGCGTGAAGCCGGACATCATGTGCCTGGCCAAGGGCATTTCCTCCGGCTATGTGCCGCTGGGTGCCACCGTGGTGAACCAGCGCGTGGCCGATGCCTTTGCCAAGAACCAGGATTTCGGCGGCGTCATCATGCACGGCTACACCTATGCCGGTCACCCGGTTGCCTGCGCGGCGGCCATTGCCAACCTCAAGATCGTGCGCGAGGAAAACCTGCCGGCCCAGGCCGCCGCCCAGGGGGAATACCTGCTGGCCAGGCTCAAACCGTTTGCCGAGAAATACGCCGCCGTCGGTGAGGTGCGTGGCAAGGGCCTGATGATTGCGCTGGATCTGGTGCAGGACAAACACAGCCGCGAGCCTATCGATCCGATGGGCGGCTATGCCAACAAGGTTGCCGAAATCGCGCGTGAAAACGGCGTGCTGGTACGCCCGGTGGGCACCAAGATCATCCTGTCGCCGCCGCTGGTCATCGGTCAGGCAGAATGCGATGCCATTGTCAGTGCGCTGGCTGCCGGTTTCGAGGCTGCCTGAACCACGTGACGGGGCGGGAGCCGGCCTGGTGTCTGCTCCCGCCCATTGCCAGGACAACACCATGAACCATCTGCTTGCTGACGCACCGGTGGCAAAACCGTTGCAACGCTGTCTGGACGTGCTGCAGGATGTGTTGCCGCACAGCGCCACTGCCTTTTACCGGGTGGACCGGCAGCAGCAGCCGCATGATTTCGTCTTGCGTCACATGCCGCAGGAGGTGCATCAGCGCTATGTTGCGCGTTACATGGGGCACGACCCGCTGCATCCGGCCAGGCTGGCGCGCCAGCCGCTGGATGTGGTGACGCTGGGCAGCGCCTTGCCGGCCGCGCAACGTGCCACATCGCGCTATGCGCCGTTTCTGGCCAGCAACAGGCTGGTGGATGTCGCGGAAATCCTGCTGCGGCGGCAAGGGCGGGTGGTGGCCGGTTTTTCGCTGTTGCGGCAAGGGCGGATGCCCGCCTTTGCCGACGACGAGCTGCGTGTGCTGCATGGCTTGCATGGCCTGCTGGACATGGCGCTGGACAGCATGCTGAGCCAGCCTTGCCCGGCCCCCGCCATCGTGCTGACCGAGCGCGAGCAGGCGGTGGCCATGCTGTTGTCTACCGGTGCCTGCAACAAGACCATTGCCCGCGAGCTGAACATGGGTCTCGCCACGGTCAAAACCCATTTATTGCACCTGTTTCGCAAGTTTGATGTGAGTAGTCGTACCGCGCTGGCGCATGCCCTGTTTGTCCGGCAACAGGCCGTACAGCAGTTGCGGCAGTGACGGTTTCGTCCGGGAAAAGCCATAAAAAGAAGCGCGCCCGGTTATCAGCATGATGGGGAAGGTGTACTGATGCGCCACAGACAGGTAGCCAAGCCTGCTGCAGTGCCTCCCTGCCATGGTTAGCGAGTCTTCAGGAGGAAAACAGCATGTCGATAGAGAAGAAACTGACCCTGCACCTGCAGCAAGGGGTGGTGGGTTTTCCGGTGGCGCTGGCCAGTTCGGTCGGCGTGGTGATGGCCAGCCCGGTCATCCTTACCGTTACCAGCGGTTTTGGCATGGCGGGCAGCACCTTTGCCCTGGCCATGCTGATTGCCTTCATCATGATGCAGGCGCAGGCCACCACCTTTGCCGAAGCGGCCTCGATGATGCCGACGTCCGGTGCCGTCTACGATTACATATCCTGCGGGCTGGGACGCTTCTGGGCGATTACCGGCACCATTTCGGCTTATCTGCTGGTGCATGTGTTTGCCGGTACGGCGGAAACCATCCTGTCCGGCATCATGGCGCTGGTGAACTTTGAACACCTCAACACCATGATGGAGCACAGCGGTACTTCCTGGATGGTAGGGGTAGGGCTGGTGGTGCTGTTCGGCATCCTCAATGCCCTGGGGGTTACCATTTTCGGCAAGGCCGAAATCGTGCTGACCTTCGTGATGTGGGCCACGCTTACCGTGTTCGGCATCATCGGCCTCATCAAGGCCCCGGCCGTGTCGCTGCAAGGCTGGTTCGGCAGCCCGCTGGACCTGAGCGACGCCAGTGGCGTGCTCAGCCTGATCGGCATGGCCATGTTCATGTTTGTCGGTTTCGAGCTGGTGACCCCGCTGGCACCGGAGCTGAAAAACGCCGGTCGCAACATTCCGCGTGCTGCCAGGCTGGGCCTGACCGGCGTGGCCGTGACCATGGCGCTGTACGGTGCGGCCATGGTGCATCAGGTGGCCAATGTGGCAATGGACCCGAAAAATCCCGCCGGCCCGCATTTGCTGGATACGCCGATGGCCATTCCGGCCTTTGCCGACCAGGTGATGGGCCCGTTCGGCAAGATCTGGCTGGGTGTCGGCCTACTGTTTGCCGGTGCGGCCACCATCAATACCCTGATTGCCGCGCTGCCGCGCATCCTGTACGGCATGGCGGTGGATGGGGCATTGCCCAAGGCCTTTACCTATCTGCATCCGCGCTTCAAAACGCCGCTGGTCGGCATTCTGGTGGCGGTGGTCATTCCCTGCGTCCATGCCTGGTTCATCCAGGGGGATCTGGACCGCATCATGCCGCTGGTGCTGGCGGCGGTATGCGCCTGGGGTGTGGCATATCTGCTGGTGAATCTGGCCATTGTCCGGCTGCGCTTCACCCGGCCGGATTTCCCGCGGGCCTATCGCTCGCCGTGGTTCCCGCTGCCGCAGATCGTGTCTTCGGTGGGCATCCTGATTGCCATCTGGTACATCACCCCGCCGGGCATGCATCCGCGAGACATCTATCTGCCCTTTGGCATCATGCTGGGTCTGACTGCGCTGTATGCACTGGTGTGGACCGTATTTGTCCAGAAGGTGAACCCTTTCCGCGCCGTGGCCATTGAAGACATCCTGGCCGAAGAGTTCGGCAAGGTGGGCGGCCATGCTTCGCTGATCGACGAGGAGCTCAAGCGTGTTGCCTCTGGTGCTTGAGCGGCTGTGGCAGCCGCGCCTGCCACGGGCTTACCGGCCGGGGGCAACCCTGGCGAGGCTGGCGCAAGACCTGAACGGGCTGGAGGTCGTCGGCGTGGAAGAGGGCTGTCCGGCTTACCGCTTGCCTGCTCCAGACTGGTTTTTCCGGGTGGAGGAGCGGGTGGAAAGCCAGTTCCTGTTGCATACCGTCAGTTGCTGCTTTGTGCTGACGCTGCCTGGTGCTGTGCCATCCCGTCCGTCCCGGCTGGCGCTGCAGCACCGCGGCAACTGGCAGCGCAGCGGCTTTGCCTGTCTGCGCCGCGATGGGGATGGCGCAGCGCTGGCGGCCCTGATGGCCTTGTTGCAGCAGGACCGCGACTTGCACACCGCGCTGATGCCGCTGGATTTCAAGCGTTGTGAACTGATTGCGGATGAGCAGGGCTGGCGGCTGGAAATAGAACACTTTGCCGCCAGTGAAGTGGTGGGCAGCTTCCCGCCTTTTCGCCGCTATATCCGCTTGTTGACCACGCAAAAGCTGGCCTTGCTAGCGGTAATGGCGGCGGTGCGGCGAGTGGTGGCCAGTGCGGGCTGATTTTTACGCGGTAAAACAATACACAACAGGCCCCGGCATTACACCGGGGCCTGTTGCTTTCCGTCTCTTATTTCAGAGGTCCGCTTAGGTCGGCTGCGGCTTGTCCTCGGTCAGCGCCACGGGGGCTGGCAGTTGCTCCAGTTCGTTCAGCAGGCTGATCAGCAGCTCCAGCTTTTCCTCGCCAAAATGCGCTTCTATCTGCCGGTAGCAGGCATTGGACAGCGGCGCGACTTCACGGGTCAAGCGACGGCCTTCCCTGGACAAGGACACGATCAGGCGGCGGCTATCCACCTTGTCGCGGCTGCGGTGAATCAGGCCGGCCTTTTCCATGCGCACCAGAATGCCGGTAAGGCTGGGCGACAGGATGCAGGCCAGGTCGGCAATCACCCCGGCTTCCATTTCGCCGCGGTCATCCAGCAGGCGCAGAATGCGCCATTGCTGTTCGGTCAGGCCCACACTGTTGAGCAAGGGGCGAAAGTAAGCCATCACGGCTTCACGGGCGCGCAGCAGGTGCTGCGGCAGGCGGTGCTGGTGTTGTGCGCTGGAAGTTGGCATGCGTCTCGGGCTGGCGGATCAATGTGATTAATATCTTAACATTCTGCCCGCTCCTTCCCAAGTCGCCATCTGCCATTTGCCCGGAACAATGTGTGTCACATGCAGACGCGGCTCCTCCATCTGGTGGATGGGTGAAGATGGCTGGCCTGCCTACACTGTGGCTTCCCGTTCTTATTTCTGAAAGGAAAGCAGATGGCAGCACAAGCCAAAACCGTGGTGATTACCGGTGCCGGCAGTGGCATAGGCGCAGCCTGCGCTGCATTGCTGGCCACCGATGGCGTGCAATTGGTGTTGATTGGCCGTCGTGCCGCGCCTGTGCAGCAATTGGCCGCGCAATACGGTGCGCTGGCCCTGGCTGGTGACGCGGCAGACAGTACGCTTTGGCCTGGCTGGCTGGCGCAAATCCACCAACGCTTTGGCACGGTGACTGGCTTGCTGTGTTGTGCCGGTGGGCTGGGCATGGGCAGCGCGCTGCAAACGGATGATGCCGCGTGGCATGCCGCCATGCGTGCCAATCTGGATACCGCTTTTGTTGCCGCACGGGCATGCCTGCCGGATTTGATGGCCAGCCGGGGTGCCATGGTGCTGCTGGCTTCGATTGCCTCACTGGCCGCCGGGCCGGAGGTGTGTGGCTATACCACCGCCAAGCATGCGCTGATCGGCCTCACCCGCTCGCTGGCGCGTGATTATGGGCCGCATGGGGTAAGGGTGAACGCGGTGTGTCCCGGTTGGGTGAAAACGCCGATGGCGGATGAGGAAATGCAGCCGTTGATGCAACAGTATGGCGACAGCCTGGATCAGGCCTATGCCCGGGTGACGGCGGATGTTCCCTTGCGCCGGGCTGCCGCGGCGGAGGAAATCGCCGGCATCTGTCGCTTCCTGCTGTCGGAGCAGGCCAGCATCATCACCGGGGCCGCCATTGTGGCCGATGGCGGCTCCAGCATTGTCGATGTGCCTACCCTGGCTTTCAACGCACTGTCCTGAGTGCAGTTGCAATTGTATGCAAACGACAACACCGCCAGATGGCGGTGTTGTCGTTTGCGGCGCTACGAATGCGGCGCTACGAATCGTTTCAGTGCAGCGCCGCCGTGCTTTCCGGCAAGGTGGCACCGCCGTCCACGATGATGGTCTGGCCGGTGATGTAGGCCGCCGCATCCGAAGCGAGAAACAGCATGGCGGCGGCAATATCTCCCGGCTCCCCCAGTCGCCCCAGCGGGATGTTACGGGCGATGGAGGCATTCAGCTTGTCATCGCCCAGATTATCCATGGCAGGGGTGCGGATCATGCCCGGTTCCACGCCGTTGACGGTGATGCCATCGCTTGCCAGTTCCAGTGCCGCGGCGCGGATGAAGCCATTGACCCCTGCCTTGGAGGCGGCATAGTGCGCCAGCCCCGGATAGGCAACCCGCGGGCCGGTTACCGAGGAAGTCACCAGCATGCGCCCACCACCTTGTGCGCGCATGGCGGGCAGGGCGGCCTGACTCAGCCAGAACAGCGCCTGCAGATTCACCGCCAGCGTTCGTTGCAGCAGGGGCGGGGTGATGTCGGCAAATGCAGTGAGCGGGAAATAGGCTGCATTGTGGATCAGCACATCCAGCCGGCCATATTGTGCCAGCACCTGCGCGACCAGTGCGGTGGCCTGTTCCGGCTCGGCCAGATCGCACTGGCAGGCGCTGGCCCTCAAGCCCTGTGCCCGCAAGCTGGCGGCCGTGGACTGGGCCGTTTCTCCCTGCATATCCGCCACCACCACCGTAGCCGCGTGGCGGGCAAACAGCTGGCTGATGGCGGCACCTATGCCTTGTGCGCCGCCGGTCACCAAGACCACTTTGCCGGCAAAATCCAGGTTCAGCATGGGCGCTTTCTCCGGCTTACAGCGCGTGGCTGGTGTGGTTGAGAATCTGTGTGATGGCACCCACCGGGAAGTTGGACAGCGCGCTAAAGTCGTTGCCCTGGTAGCCGAAGATCTTGCCATCGGTTTTCAGCTGTTGCAGGTCGATCAGCACCACGCCCAGCGTGGGGACAATCTTTTCCCGCCACACAAACAGATAAAGCTGCTCTGCCAGCTTGAAGTAATGGCAGCGGTCCACATCGGCCAGCCCTTGCTCCACCCCTTGCAGGCACTGCCAGGTATAGAAGTGGCTGTTCAGATAAATGTGTTCGTAGCATTCGGTGGGGCTGTAGCGGTACTGGTTGCGCAGGCCGATCAACTCGTCGGTGCTGTGGTGCAGCGTGCTGTGTGCTGTCACCGGCTGGTCGATGCAGCCATGGGCAAAGCGGCAGTCCACGGCGGTCAGCGCCTCACCGGCCAATACACGGCTGAAGGCGGAACGGGTGACATCCTCCGCCTGTGGCAGGACACCGGCCACGGCAGTGAACAGGCCATGTGCCAGATCCAGTACCAGGCTGAGTGAATGCCCGTGCTGCCCTTCCGGCAGGAAATCCAGCAACACGATATCGGGACGCAGGCTGCTGGCGCGGTAGCGGCCCTGGCCGCTGAAGCCTGACCCCTCCCCGTCGGTCAATGCTGTCAGCTGGCAGTCTGCGGCATTCACTAGCAAGCGGGCACGGCTGCCATCGGCAAAATGCAGTTGCAGCTGACGGCCCTGCAGCAGCGGGCTGAAAGGCAGGATGTGGCTGTCCGGGGCAAAACCATCGGCCAGATCACCGACCGGGATGAAAACGGGTTGATTGCTCATGCTGCGCTCCTGATGAAGGTGGATGTGGGCGCAGTGTGCAGTGGGCTTGGGCAGGCAACCATCCACCGTATGGTGGAGTTGTAGCAAGCTTTATTTGCTATTTTTCTTTGCGATACGCAGTTTTAGTCTGTATCTCTACAATAATTTTATATTGATAGTAGGTGTAAATGATAATGCGGTAATGTACCTTGTTGATATTTTTGATAAATTTTTTGGAAAGTATGGGTAGTTGTTGCGAATTTTATGATTAATTGTTAAGAAATATCTTGATGTTTTGTTGATATCTTAAGTTGATTGTTATGCGTCGGTAGTTAGTTTTGCCAGTTTGTTTATTGTGATTGCAGTGTATTCTGTTGGGCTGTTTTTTAGTGAGGGCATTGCCTTTGGGAGTGTTTGAGTAGTGTTGTGTTTGCTAATGGCTGTTTGCTTTGAATGTTTGTTGTTAATTAATAATGGAGAATATGTTTTTCAGTAGTTTACGATAGCTGAGATGTATTGCTTGGTTAATGTTGGAAGGTTGTGTTGGAATGATATTGGAGATGGTGAAATGCAGGAAGATATGAAGTTGAAAGTTGATGACAAAAAATTAGGTGCGCGCGAGTCTTATCTCCGCTTTCCTCTATGGTCTCAGCCTGTCTGGACATGGCTAAGTGGAAAACCATTATCTGGAGAGCAGCCTTTGTTGCGGCCCCATCCTTTGCTAATGATGATCTGTACACTGTCGCTACTGATGGTCGCAGTTTTAATCCATTTGCTGCTGTTAGAAAAAGGTGTCAGTGTGAGTTGGGCTGGTTTCTGGCTGACTCCAATATTTGCCATGATTGTGACTGGTGCGCTACGTAAGATTCAGGTTGTATATATTCACTACTGTGCTCATGGGGCCTTTATTCGTAATCGCCAAAAGCTAAATCAGTTTATTGGTAATGTTTTGGTAACAATTACTTTTGTTCAGGATATGGCAGAGTATAAGCGGGAGCATTTCGAACACCATAAGCGGACGATCTTCACAACATTACGCGATGCAGACGCAGCATTGCTTTATCGCTTCGGCTTGAGACCAGGTCGTACTATACGTCAGCTGTACTTGGTTCTTGCTTGGGTATTAGTTTCCCCTGTTTATCATGTCTATTTCCTTGCGGCACGGCTGCGTTCGAACTTGCTGGCACGTAGGTTTTTCTGGCGACTGTTGTCTGTTTTGTGGCTGGTGATGTTGGTTTGGGTTTTGCCCAGTCAACTTGGTATTAGTAATGTGGCATTGGCAATCTGGTTGCCGATGGTTTGGGGATATCAAGCTAGCGCGTTACTGCAATTTCTGACGGAACACGTTTGGTTGGTGAGCGAAGAAGGGCCTACGAAAGATGAGAGCTATGCTCAGCGGTGCATTGGCCGCTTTTGCGGAGAGCCACTACCTGAGAATGGGACTTTTGTCACCTGGATAGCTTGGTGGCTACGTACCTTGCTGCTGCATATTCCTCTTCGTTTATCGGTACTCGTTGGCGACTTGCCAGCGCACGATTGGCACCATCTGTGTGGTTTGGTTGGTCACCGTCCTGCGCAATGGCCACTTGCGATTTTTGCTCGCCAACAGGCAATTGATGCCGGGAATGATCAGGGCATGGGTCAGCGTGAATGTTGGGGACTATCACAGATGCTGAATCACGTTTTCACGTCGATGGCGGCCGCTCCGGCGCTCAATAATCAAGGTTCTGTGCCGTCATCTGTCCCATCAGTTTCGTCGGATTCGCCCACCTGAGGTCTCAATCCTTTTGTCTTTGGAGCTAGCCATGCACTACGAAGTCACATCAGACAAGTTCATCATTGTTCTGAATCGCAGGCACGACCCCGCCGTCCTATTCAATGCTTGTGCCCACCTCTGTATTGGCCTGGGAAGCAGGCTAGGTTACAAGTCAGCAGTCTTGCCTTATCCCGTTCCGGCAATCGGAGTGACCAGCATGATTTCTGCTTATCCGGTCATCGTGCTTGAGGCCAAGAGTTCTACCCAGTTGTTCAATCTGCTGCTTAGAACCCGCGAGATCCCCTCTCTTGTATGCAATATGTTTACTACCAGCATGCTAGGGGCTTCTGCGGCAGAGCAGATTGCCCATACCGAGGCCTTGACCGCACAAACGGCTGAGATAGTCGCGGTTGGCTTGTTTGGGGAAAAACGGGAGATAGAGGCGGTGACCAAGAAATTTTCTCTCTACAAGGCGCGGATGTTGGCAGAAGACGCGGAGGCACCGTGAACGCGGCAGCTGTTCGCGCACCGTCCATCATGGCGTTGTCGATACCGGTGGCGATGGGCTATGTGCCGCTGGGCATGGTGTTTGGCTTTTTGCTGGTTCAGGCTGGCGCGGTCTGGTGGGTACCGCCGCTGGCCAGCCTGCTAGTGTTTGCAGGTGCTGCGCAGTTCATGGCTATTCCCTTGCTTGGCCTGGGGGCACCTGTAGAAGGCATCGTGCTGACCACGGCCATCGTTAACATACGACATGTGTTTTACGGTTTGTCACTGTTGGATAAATTGCCGGTTTCCCGTCTTGCACGGGCCTATTTGGTCTGGGTGCTCACTGACGAGAACTACTCGGTGATCACTACCCTCCCTAAGAATGCCAGCTCACGGCAGATGGTGGGGGTGGCCATGCTGAACCATGCCTGGTGGGTGCTGGGGGCGTTGATCGGTGCTGCTGTCGGTGTACGGGCCAGCACTACGCTGGTGGGTATCGACTTTAGTCTGGCGGCGCTGTTCGCTGTGCTGGCGGTGGAGCAGTGGCGGGCTTCCCAGCGTGTACTTCCCATTATCACGGCGGTGGTGGCCTACGCACTGGCTCTGCTGGTTGTCCCTGCGCAGGCATTGCTGCTGTCCATGGGCTTGAGCCTGCTGGTCGGCATCGCCAGCGCACGCCAACAACCAAG
Organism: Aquitalea sp.; assembly: GCF_030150775.1. Classification (NCBI taxonomy): domain Bacteria; kingdom Pseudomonadati; phylum Pseudomonadota; class Betaproteobacteria; order Neisseriales; family Chromobacteriaceae; genus Aquitalea; species Aquitalea sp. The sequence continues at coordinate 1,339 of NZ_JASLFG010000059.1, read as the reverse complement.
CAAGGTGACGCCATGATCAACACCTTCTACGCCGTTACCGCCATCCTTGGCATGGCAGCGGTCACCATCCTGCTGCGTGCGCTGCCGTTCCTGGCTGCTCCGCTACTGAAACGCTTGTCGATGGTTGCGCAACTAGGTCGTTTCCTACCACCGGCCATCATGACCTTGCTGGTATTGCATAGCGTGCATGGCAACGCTAGCAACAACCCTGCGGGCTTATGGCAGGAAGGGGGGGCCATCGGCCTGGCGATCTTGCTGCAGCTACGCTGGCGCTCGGCACTGCTGAGCATCATGGCTGGAACATTGCTTTATGTCGTTTTGCGCAATTCGCACGGCTTCAACTGCGCGTGAGGTGTCTGACTATCTGAATTGGCATGAGTCTGTAATGCACAGACCGGATGTGGATACCAAAAAAATGGCAGCCATCGCTTGCGAGGCTGCCATTTTTTCATGCGCAATTATGCCTTAAGCGTCCGGCACGTTCATCGAGTTGATGCTGAAGCCGGCGTCCACATAGGTGATTTCGCCGGTGATGCCGGAGGACAGGTCCGACAGCAGGAAGGCAGCGGTGTTGCCCACTTCTTCGGTGGTCACATTGCGGCGCAGACAGGATTGGCCGGCAGCAATGGACAGCAGCTTGGAGAAGCCGGAAATGCCAGCGGCAGCCAGGGTCTTGATCGGACCGGCGGACAGGCCGTTCACACGGATGCCGTCCTTGCCCAGGCTGGCAGCCATGAAGCGTACCGATGCTTCCAGGCTGGCCTTGGCCAGACCCATCACATTGTAGTTGGGGATGGCACGTACCGCGCCCAGGTAGGACAGGGTCAGCAGGGCACCGTTACGGCCTTGCATCATCGGGCGGGCCGCCTTGGCCAGTGCCGGGAAGCTGTAGGACGACACATCGTGTGCGGTCTGGAATGCTTCGCGGCTCAGTGCGTCCAGGAAGTCCCCTTCCAGCGATTCGCGCGGGGCGAAGGCAATGGCGTGTACCAGGCCGTCCAGGCCGTCCCACTGTTTGCCCAGGTCGACAAACAGCTGGTTGATTTCATCGTCGCTTTGTACATCGCAGCGGAACACCAGTTCGCTGCCAAAATCCTTGGCCATTTCACGTACACGATCTTCCAGCTTGTCCACCACATAGGTGAACGCCAGCTCGGCACCTTCGCGATGGCAGGCTTGTGCGATGCCATAAGCGATGGAGCGGTTGGAGATCATGCCGGTAATCAGAATTTTTTTGCCTTGCAGAAAGCCCATTTGGAGTCCTTCTTGGTAGAAACAGGGGGGCATTATACCCAAGCCTGCGCTACGCTGTCGTGGGGATTGTCCTACAGCCTGCCTT
>NZ_JASLFG010000021.1:0-38678 GCF_030150775.1 Aquitalea sp. | reverse complement strand
ACACCGATCTGCAATTCGCTCATTAGGCCGTCCGCGTTAAGGCGAATAATTTGCCAATAGTATAACGAAAGCGGGCTGTTGCAGGCTATTGCTGGCGCAAAGTCGCAGCATTTGAGCGCATTAGCCGCCAGTCATCGACATAATGCGGATGAGTTTGCCTGGCTTTTCGCGAAATTCGTGGCGTTCCGGCTTCAGTTCGATGGCCTGGCGTATGGCCATTTCCAGTTGCGTATCGCTAATGCCCGCCCGCAGCAGGGGGCGCAGTTCGAAACGTTCTTCCTGGCCCAGGCACATATACAGCGTGCCATCGACTGACAGACGTACGCGGTTGCAACTGGCACAAAAGTGCTGGGAGATCGGGGTGATCAGTCCCAGGGTGAAGCGGCCATCCACGCTGCGCCAGTAACGTGCCGGGCCACCGCCCAGTTCACTGTGCTGTGGCAACAGACCAAAACGCTGGCGCAATTGTTCCAGCACCGGCTGCAAATCCAGAAAACTGGTGTTGCGACCACTCTCACCCATGGGCATGGCTTCGATCAGGCGCAGGATGAAGCCGTTTTCAATACAGAAAGCCACCATGGTTTCGATATCGGCCTCATTGATGTCCTTCATCGCCACCATATTGATCTTGATCGGCGAGAGGCCGGCAGCGCGTGCGGCCTGCAGGCCGGCCATCACCTGAGGCAGGCTGTCACGGCCGGTAATGCTGTTCACGCATTCGCGGCGCAGCGAATCCAGGCTGACATTCACCCGTTTTACGCCTGCGGCTTGCAGTGCAACGGCGTGCCGTGCCAGTTGGGTGGCGTTGGTGCTGAGTGAAAGGTCCTCAAGGCCGGGCAGGGTCGAGAGCCTGGCCGCCAGCTGGGGCAGGTTGCGACGCAGCAGGGGTTCACCGCCGGTCAGTCTGACCCTGCGTGTACCCAGCCGGGCAAAGGCGGCAACCACCCGTTCGATTTCATCGAAAGTCAGCCAGTTTTCCGGCTCTTCGAAGTCCTTGAAACCCTTGGGAATGCAGTAGCTGCAGCGCAAGTCGCAACGGTCCGTTACTGACAGGCGGAGGTAGTCGATGCTGCGGCCGAAGCGATCCTGCAGGATATTCATGTCAAGCAACCGGAATGAGAAGACACCAGGGTCTTGCTTTGGTGGGGGAGGTTCTGTTCAGAATAGCGCCAATTACTGCTTCCTGACAGATAGCGGGAATTATTTTCGTTTGCCTTGGTCAACTGCGGTTCGCCCTGTGTCATGGCAGACTTGTGTGTTTTTTGTCAGCAGATACGAGAGCTGTTCTCGTATGGCTTGCAATATTGTTCTAATGCGAACTATAATTGTTCGAACAAAAGGTTGGCGCAATGAGTCATGCAAAAAAGGAGCCGTCTCTGTCGGTCATTCGCGAGTTAGCCCGGACATTCCAGGCCTTTGAGCAATTGTCCGCTTTTCATATCCGGCAGATGGATCTCACCCCGCCGCAATTTGACGTGGTGGCGACACTGGGCAATACCCCAGGCATGAGCTGCAAGGAGTTGTCGGAGAAAACGCTGATCACCAAGGGCACACTGACCGGGGTGATTGATCGCCTGATCGAAAAGGGCATTGTCAGCCGCTGTGCGCAGGAACAAGACCGCCGCAGCGTGATGGTGGCATTGACGCCACAAGGCGATGCCCTGTTTCAGCAGGTTTTTCCGGAACATCTGGCCTATATGAAAACGGCGTTCGATTTGCTGGAGCCGTCAGACATGGATGTGCTTTGCCAGCAACTGGAGCGTTTGCGTGCAGCCTTTAACCAGGTTTTGGAGCAGAAGAAACATGAAATCGAATGAACGTTATGCCGTCCCTGCCATCGTACTGCACTGGCTGGTGGCTGCCCTGATCATCGCTACCTTCATCTGGGGGTTGGTGGTTGCCGGCATGCCGCTGTCACCGGCCAAGTTCAAATATATTGCCTGGCATAAGTGGGCAGGCATCACCGTGCTGGCACTGGTGGCAGTTCGCCTGCTGGTGCGTGTGCTGAAACGTCCGCCGGAATTGCCGGCGCACATGAATGGCGTTGAGCGGGTGCTGGCGCACGGTGGCCACCTGGCCTTATATCTGCTGATGTTTGCCGTGCCGCTGACTGGCTGGCTGATGAGCTCGGCCTATGGTTTCCCGGTGGTGTTGTTCAAACTGGTGCAACTGCCGGATCTGATCGCCCAGGACGAACAGCTGGCCGCCACGCTGAAAAGCGTGCATGAAACCCTGAACTGGATCATGGCGGCCTGTGTTGTGGGGCATGTGCTTGCCGCTATCAAGCACCATGTCATTGACAAGGACGGCATGCTGTATCGCATGAGTCTGCGTGGCCCGCGTCAATAAACCGATATCTCAAGTGAGAACAAGCATGAAACAACTGAAACTGATTCCGGTAGCGCTGCTGCTGGCAGCCCCCCTGTTGCAGGCCGCTCCGCTGGACGCAGGCAAGAGCCAGATCAACTTCACCATGAAGCAGCTGAATGTGCCGGTGACTGGCAGCTTCAAAAAATTCAGCGGCAATGTGGTGCTTGACCTGAAAAAACCGGAAGCCGGCAAGGCTGACATCAGCATTGATACCGCCAGCATCAGCCTGCCCACCGCCGAAGCCGTGGGCGAGGCGAAAAAGGCCGACTGGTTCAATGTGGCCAAATTCCCCACTGCGCGTTTTGTCAGCAGCAGCATCAAGAATCTGGGCGGCGGCAAGCTGCAGGTTGCCGGCAAGCTGAGCATCAAGGGCAATACGCGTGATGTGACTGCGCCGTTCACTGCACGTCAGGAAGGTGGTCTGACCGTGGTGGAAGGCGTGCTGCCGGTATCGCGACTGGCTTACAAGATTGGTGAGGGTGACTGGGCCGATACCGGCACGGTGGCCGACGAAGTGCAAATCAAGTTCAAAGTGGCCATCCCGGCCGGCAAATAAACACTCTGGAGAGTTGAAGTCATGATGAAGAAAGCCCTGTTCGCCGTTGCGTTTTCCGCCTTTGCTGGTGCTGCCCTGGCTGCTCCGGTTAGCTACAGCGTGGATCCCACCCACACCGTAGCCCAGTACGATGTACGCCACCTTGGCTTCTCGGTACAGTCCGGTTCCTTCACCAAGGCGGCAGGTACCGTGGTGCTGGATACCGAAGCCAAGAAGGGTTCTGTCGATATCACCATCGACACCAATTCGCTGCAGACTTTCCTGGCCGCACGCGATACCCACCTGAAGAGCAAGGATTTCTTCAATGTGGCCCAGTTCCCCACCATCACCTTCAAGTCTACCGACCTGAAGTTTGCCGGTGACAAGCTGACCGCCGTAAATGGCAACCTGACCATCCTGGGCGTGACCAAGCCGGTTACCCTGACCGTGACCAACTTCGGTGGCGGCAAGAACCCGATGAGTGGCCAGGAAACCTACGGTGCCAACGCTGAAACCACCATCAAGCGTAGCGACTTTGGCATGAAGACCTTCCTGCCGGCCATTGCTGACGACGTGACCCTGAAAGTGGCCATCGAAGCCGTCAAGGCACAGTAAGCTGTTATCAGCCAGTCAAATGAAAAAGCCCGCATCCTGCGGGCTTTTTCTATGATGACTCCCCATGTGTCGTGTTCACATATCAGGGTGACAGCACGAAGCTGACTGGCACCAGCAGGGTGGATTCGATGGCAACACCATCTTGCCGGGCCGGCAGAAAGCGCCATTCTGCTACTGCCAGACGGGCCGCCTCGTCCAGGCGGCGGCTGTGGCTGCTACTGACGATTTCCACCTGCAGCGCCTTGCCCTGGGTACTGACGCGGACCTTGAGCTGCACGCGCCCCTGCTCACCCAGCTCGCGTGAGCGCTCGGGATATGGTGCCTGCGGATTGTGCAGGTAAGCACTCTGATAGATGGCTGGTTGATTGTCGCTGCTGCCCATGCCGGTCGGTGAGCTGTTGGTGCTGTTGTCGCTTGTCGCGGTGACCGTGCCTGCCCGTACGGTGGCTGCACCTGCTCCCAGGCTAGGCGATGGTGTGTCGTGTGACTGAGCTGCCGGATTTGGCAGCGATCGAGACAGCATTGTCTGCCGCAATGGCTTGATAACGGTTTTTGCGGTCGGCATGCCCGCCCTGGCGGGAATAATCACTGGCGGATGCGTATTTGATTGGTTGGCGGGCAGCAATCGTAAATGCAGTGAGGGCAGCGGCAATGTCGGCTGCTTTGCCAGCAGCATATTGATTAATATCGCCAGCAGGGCCACGTGTACCAGCCCGGACAGTAACAGCGCAATGGATAGGGGCTGGCTGGAAGATGGCAAGGTGTCGGTCAGGTGCAATTTCATGAGTCATCAGCAGCGCATGCTGGCTGTGGGACGGGCATATTGCCACCATGCTACTGCCATGGAGACCAGATAAAAAGCCAGAAACAACATGAAGGCCGGGACAAAGCTGGAAAACCACTCCAGCGCGCTGCCAAATGCCTTGGGAATGAAAAAACCGCCCAGGGTGGCGGATACCGAACTGATGCTCATCGCGGCCACGCCGCGGCGGCCGCCTCGTGTGTAGGCATCGGCCACGCTTTCGCCGCTGAGTTTGGCCTGTCGTCCGGCTTCGATCAGGAATACCTTGGGGGAGAGCTGGTAGGACGAGCCATTGCCCACGCCTGCTGCAAAGAAAATCAGCTGAAAGGCAATCAGGAACAGACTGAAGCTGCCGCCGTCGTTATCACCGGGCAGGCTGGCCAGAATGCCCAGTGTGCCGATGGCCATCAGCAGATTGCACACCAGGGTGGTGATGCCGCCGCCAATGCGGTCGCCACACCAGCCGCCAATCGGGCGGGCCAGGGCGCAGATCATCGGACCCATGAACAGATAAGGTGTGGCATCTACCAGCGGAAACAGTGCATGGGCCAGCAGCGGAAATGCTGCGGAAAAGCCGATGAAGGTGCCGTAGCTGCTGAGGTAGAGCAGGCAGATATACCAGGTGTGCCGTTCCTTCATCATCAGCCACTGGTCGCGCAGGGTCAGACGCATCTTGGGCAGGTCGTGCGCATACAGCAGGCAGAAGGTGGCAATCAGCAGAATGGGCAGAATCCAGATATAGCCAGCGTTTTGCAGCCAGACGGGATGTACCTGGGCACCACGCCCCCAGATTTGCGGCTCGCCGGCCAGGCTGCCAAACAGCGGAGCGGCAATGGCCAGCGGTACCACGATCTGCACCACCGAAACTCCCAGATTGCCCAGGCCCGCATTCAGGCCCATGGCAAAGCCCTTGGCCGATTTGGGAAAGAAAAAGCTGGTGTTGGATAAGTGTGACGACGACGCGGCGCCGCCAATACCGCAGCAGGCGGCCACCAGCAACAGCAAGGGGAAAGGCGCGCTGATGTCCTGTACCAGCCAGCCGACGCCTAGCGCCGGAATCAGCAGGAACAGGGTGGAAATGCCCAGCCAGGTGCCGCCGCCCACCCAGCTCCAGATGCAGGCGTAAAACAGCCGCATGATGGCCCCCACCAGCGGTGGAATGGACACCAGCAAAAACTGCTGCTGGCCGGTCATGGCAAAGCCGACGGCCGGCAGATTGCTGACGACAATGCTCCACATCATCCACACATTGAAGTTCAGATGTAGTGCCAGGGTGGAAAGCAGCAGGTTGCGGTTGGCAATCCTGCGTCCGCGGGTCAGCCAGAAAATGATGTTTTCCGGCTCCCAGCGCTTGATGCTGACGGTCATGCCAGAGGCCCCAAGGAAGAAAAATCGCAGCCTGTCTGGCTGCAAGTCGCGCAGTATGAGCGCCACTAGCAGAGGATAGATTGCGATGTATCAACTGGGCTACGCAGAAACTTGCGTAGATGCGTCATGCAATTTCGCGCATCTTCAGGGCTTCCACGATATCCACCGCCACGATGCGGCTGACCCCCTGTTCCTGCATGGTCACCCCCACCAGTTGCTCGGCCATTTCCATGGTGAGGCGGTTGTGCGAAATATAGAGGAACTGGGTGCGTTCTGACATCTGTTTCACCAGATCGCAGAAGCGGCTGGTGTTGGCATCGTCCAGCGGCGCATCCACCTCGTCCAGCAGGCAGAACGGTGCCGGGTTGAGCGAGAACAGCGAGAACACCAGGCTCATGGCGGTCAGGGCTTTTTCACCGCCGGACAGCAGATGGATGGTGCTGTTTTTCTTGCCCGGCGGCTGGGCGATGATTTGTACTCCGGCGTCCAGCAAATCTTCACCGGTCAGCACCAGCTCGGCGCGACCGCCACCAAACAGGGTGGGGAAGAACTCGCGCATCTTGGCATTCACCGCTTCGTAGGTGCTTTGCAGCATCTGGCGGGTTTCACCGTCGATTTTCTGAATGGCTTCTTCCAGCGTGGCCATGGCCTGATTCAGGTCTTCGGCTTGACTGCCCAGGTATTCTCCACGCTTGCGGGCTTCTTCCAGTTCTTCCAGTGCCGCCAGATTGACTGCGCCCAGCCCTTCCAGTGCCCGGGCCAGGCGGGCGATTTCGGCAGCCAGCACATTGGGCTTGATGGCGTCGGTAAGATCGGCCAGCAGTGCGCTTTCATCGGCCTGGGCTTCTTTCAGCTCTTCGGCAAAGCGCTCCATCGCCAGCCTGGCTTCCTGATGCTTGAGCAGCCAGTCGGAGCGACCTTCGCGCAGCGCCGGCAGGGCAGAATTGATGTCGTGCTGGCGTTGGGTAAGCTGGCGTAGCTGCTCGGTTAGGCCATTTAGCTGGTCGCGGGTGGCGGCAAGGGCCGCTTCATGTTGCTCGCGCAGTTCGATAGCCAGTTGCATGGCTTCTTCCGGCACGGTTTCATCAACTGTTTCGGCTTCTTCGGCCAGGGTTTCCAGCCGTTCGGCCAATTGCTGGTCACGCTCTTCCAGTTCTCTGGCGCGGCGTGCCAGTTCGGCGGTTTTCTGTTCGGCGGTGTGTAGCTCCAGGCGGATTTCATGCAGCTGGCGCTCGGCATCGCGCGTTTTGTTGCGCGCCAGTTGCAGCCCGGTTTCGGCGTTCAGCCGATCCAGCCTTACCTCTTCCAGCTGTACCGCCAGCTCTTCCAGCGTCATGGCAGATTCTTCGCCCAACAGCTCGCTTTCCTCTATTTCCAGCTGGGCGTGTTGCTGTTCCTGTTGCATACGCTGGCGCTCAGCCTCGATGAAGCTCAGGCGGGCGGCACCCTGGCGCGCGGCTTGGTCTAGCTTGACGTGCTCCAGCGTAACGGCATTGAGTTCTGCTTCCAGCCGGGTGAGCGCGCCTTTTTGTGCGCGTACGGCTTCGGCCAGCATGCCATTCATGCTTTGCAGCGATTCGCGGCGCTGTTGCAGGCGGTCGATGGCCGGCTGCAGCTGTTGCTGACGGGAATGGGCTGCATCCAGCAGCTGTTTGCGTTCCATTACGCCACTACCGCTGGCCGCACTGTAAAAGTGGATGCTGCTGGCACTGACCCGATGCCCGTGCGGGGTGAGCAGGCATTGTCCGGCCTGCAGTTGGCTGCGCCGGCTGATGGCCTGGGCCAGGTCTTCCGCCAGGTAAACACCGTCCAGCCAGTCGGCAAGGGCGGCATCGAACGGGGCGCTGGCGCTGAGCTGGTCGAGTAGGCGTGGCCAGTCCTGTGTCGGCGCGGCGGCTGGCGGGCGCTGGCCATCCACCAGGGTTAGCGCGGCAGGGGGAGGCTGAACGCCCTGTGCGGCACGGGCGCTCAGCCGCTCGCCCAGCACGGCTTCCAGCGCTGTTTGCCATTGCGGGTCTACCTGCACTGCCTGCCACAGTTGGGGTGCGGCTGCCAGGCCCTGCTCCTGCAGCCAGTCGCCCAGCTTCTCGCCGGCGGCTTCGCGTTCCAGCACTGCCGTCAGCGCGGCGACTTCGGCTTCGGCGCGCGCAAGTTCGGCGCGCTGGCTAGCCAGTTGTTCGTCCAGTTTTTCGCGTTCGGCGGCAAGGTCGGCCAGCTTGGCTTCATCGGCCACCACGCGGGCGCGCACGGCGTCCAGTGCGGAGCGGGCGCGTTCTACTTCGGCCTGGGCGGCCGCTTGCTGGGCGTGATCCGGCAGGTTCAGTTCGGTCAGCTCGCGTTGCAGGGCTTGCTGGCGGCTGGCCAGTTGTTCCAGTGCGCGGCGCTGGTGTTCCACCTTTTGCCGGGCCAGGTCGCGTTCGCGGGTAAGGTTGGCCTGCTGGGCCAGTAGTTGTGCTTGTTGCTGATCCTTGGCGCGGAATCCGGCTTCGGCTGCGGGAAGCAGGTCGGCACCGTCCTCCAGTGCCATCTGCGCTTCTTCCAGCCGCATTTGCGCTTCTTCGCGCCGGGGAAGCCAGTCGTCCAGCTCCATGCCAGCCTGGTGGCGGTTTTCTGCCAGTTGCTGGCGTTCATTGCGGGTGGTGGCCAGTTCGCGTTCGATACGTACATGGTTTTGCTGGCGGTGGCGTTGCTGTTCTTCCAGTCGTGCCAGTGCGGCATTGGCTTCGAACAGGCGCTGCTGCGCTTCGTGCACCGCGTCGCTGGCGGCATAATGGCTTTCGCGCACCGTTTCCAGTTCGGTATCCAGATGGGTGAGCGCCGCTTCCATGGATGCTTCTTCGGTTTCAATGCGCGATAGCTCGGCGCGGGCATGGGCTTCGTTGCGGCTCGCTTCTTCGCGCCGGGCCAGCGCCAGCAGGTTCTGCTTGTGGGTGAGGGTGCCGCGCAGGTCGTGGTACTGGGCGGCTACTTCGGCTTGCTCGCTCAGGCGCTCTACCTGGCGTTCCAGTTCCTGGCGCAGGTCTTCGATGCGCTCCAGGTTGGCGCGGGTATCGGCAATGCGGTGTTCGGTTTCGCGGCGGCGTTCCTTGTACTTGGACACCCCGGCGGCTTCTTCCAGATAGGCGCGCAGTTCTTCCGGCCGCGCTTCGATGATGCGCGAGATCATGCCTTGTTCGATCACCGCGTAGCCTCGCGCACCGACGCCGGTGCCGAGGAACAGATCGGTGATGTCACGGCGGCGCACTTGCTGGTTGTTGATGTAGTAGCTGGACTCGCCTTGGCGGGTCAGCACGCGTTTGATGGCCACCTCGGCATATTGGCCCCACGGCCCGGTGAGCTGGCCATCTGCATTATCGAATACCAGCTCTACCGAGGCGCGGCTGACCGGTTTGCGGGTGGAGGAGCCGTTGAAGATCACGTCCTGCATCGACTCGCCGCGCAGTTGCTTGGCGCTGGATTCGCCCAGCACCCAGCGCACCGCGTCAATCACATTGGATTTGCCACAGCCATTGGGGCCGATTACCGCCACCAACTGGCCGGGGACCGGAATGCTGGTGGGGTCGACAAAGGACTTGAAGCCGGACAGTTTGACGTGGGTGAGGCGCAAGGTGTTCTCGCAAGGTAAAGTAAAGCAACGGCGGCATTTTATCAGGGTGGCGGATTTTGTTTGCTTTTGCTGCAGGACAAGCAGGGTGAGACAGTGCCGGGCTGCAAGAACTTTTGTCAGATTTGTTGTGCCATAATGCCCATATGGAACCGTTATCGCTTACCGATCACTTTCTGATTGCCATGCCCAATATGGCAGACCCCCTGTTTGCGCGCGCGCTGGTCTACCTGTGCGAGCATGGCGATCACGGGGCCATGGGCCTGATTGTCAACAAGCCTTCCGGCATCGCCATGGCGCAGCTGTTCGACCAGATCGACCTGCCGCTGGATATCGATCCCTTGCGTGGCGAGTCAGTGTTTTTTGGTGGACCAGTCCAGCCGGACCGGGGCTTTGTGCTGCATGCGCCCGCCGGGCATTGGCAGTCCAGCCTGGTGGTGAAGGACGACATGGCCCTCACCACCTCCAAGGATGTGCTGATTGCCGTTTCTGAAGGTCGGGGTCCTGTGCGCATGCTGATTACCCTGGGCTATGCAGGTTGGTCGGCAGGACAGCTGGAGCAGGAAATCAGCGACAACGGCTGGCTTACCGTCAAGGCCGATCCGGCCATTCTGTTTGATCTGCCGGCAGAGTCCCGCTACGACGCCGCCATGGCCTTGCTGGGTTTTGACCCATCCTTGCTGTCCGGAGATGTCGGTCATGCCTGAGGGAACGGTACTGGCTTTTGATTTTGGCGAGCGGCGCATTGGCGTGGCCATGGGTGAAACCATGCTGGGCATCGCCCATCCGCTGCTTACCATCGATACCGAAATCACCGATGCCCGCTTTGCAGCCATCGGCAAGCTGATTGAAGAGTGGTGTCCGGCCCAGTTGGTAGTGGGTCTGCCCATGCACCAGGACGATACCGAACATCAGATGACCCAGCTGGCGCGGCGCTTTGCCAATCGGCTGAAAGGGCGCTTTGGCCTGCCGGTGTGGCTGGTGGATGAGCGCCTGACCTCGGTGATTGCCGAATCCATGCTGGCCGAGGCCGGTGTGCGTGGCCGCAAGCAAAAGCCGGCGCTGGATCAGGTAGCCGCCCAGGCCATTCTTGCCACCTGGTTCGAGAGCCACGGCATTGCCGTCTAGATTCCTTCCACTATGCATCTTTCTCCCCGTTGGCAAACTTCTGTCCTGATGCTGGCTTTCTTGCTCAGCCTGTCCGGGCTGGTCAGCCTGATGCTGGATCCGGCTCACAGTGCCCGTCACTGGCAGGCTGCGCCGGGTCATGTGGAGTCCAGTCGCATTCTGGTTATCAGTCCGGAAAACCACCCGGACCAGATACGCTGGGAGCCTTATGTGCAGTACTTGTACACCGTTAATGGCGAGGTATATCACGCAGATCAGCTGTATGCCCTTGCCACGGCTTTGCCTGGCGATCACAGCAGTGCCGAAGACATCACCCGCCGTTTTCCGGCAGGCAAAGCCGTGGTGGTGTACTTCAATCCACAGGAGCCGGGCCGTGCGGTGCTGATCCGCGAAGGGGACAGCAGCATCGGCAGCGGTCAGTTCATCCTGGGAGCGCTCAGTACCTTGTTTGGCTGGGCATTGCTGGACCGGCTATTGCAGCGCTGGCGTCATGGACGTCGCCACCGGGTGGCCGCGCATGGTTGAAAAACTGCTGCAGTGTCTGATGCTGCTGGCCGGGCTGGTGGCGTTTGCCTACCTGTGGTGGCTAGGGGCCAAGGGTGACGCTTCATCCGGCTGGCCCAGTGCGGTGGGCAGTGTGCAGGAAAGCCGGCTGGAACAACGGCAGGTGAATGCCGGCGGAGACCGCGATAATACCTGGGAGTATTTCCCGCACATCCGTTACCAGTATCAGGTGCAGGGCCGGGATTACCAATCCGCCAACCGCCGCTTTCCCAATCCGGGCTATAGCCGCAGTCAGCAGGAGGTAGCCGACATCCTGGCGCGCTATCCGGCAGGCGCGCAGGTGCGGGTGTATTACAACCCGGCCAATCCGGCCGAAGCCTGTCTGGAAACCGGTCAGCACTGGACCGCCTGGGTCGGCAAGGCAATTGCCTTGCTGATTGTCATGGTTGCCGGCTGGCTGCTGTGGCGGGGCTCTGATCAGTGAACTGACTGCCGGCCTGCTTCAGCCTTATCCCTTGGTCGGCCGGATTGCCTTGCCGCTGGAAATATCCGTCAGCAGGATAAAGCAATTTATCCCCTCGTCCGATTCAGCCATAATGCGAGTAAAACCAAGCTGCATGGCGTTTGCATCGCTGCCGTGCCATTACAAGGGGGACCGACTATGTTGGCCATTATCGGGGGCAGCGGTCTAGCCAAGCTGCCCGTTCTGGAAGTGACCCACCGTCAGGTGGTGAGAACGCCTTATGGCGACCCATCCTGCGCATTAACATTCGGCCATATCGGCCAGCAGAACGTGGTGTTCATCGCCCGTCACGGCCACGGCCACTCACTGGCACCGCACGAAATCAACTACCGCGCCAACATCTGGGCGCTGCACAACCAGGGCGTGAAGGGCATCCTGTCCATTGGCTCGGTTGGCGGCATCCGTGCCGACATGGGGCCGGGAACGCTGGTGGTGCCGGACAACATCATCGATTACAGCTGGGGCCGCAAGCACACTTTCTTTGATGGCCCGGAGCGGCCGGTGGTACATGTCGACTTCAGCAACCCCTATGACGACTGCCTGCGCAGCAAGGTGATAGAGGCGGTCAGCGCCACCGGCAAGCCCGCAGTGAACCAGGGCATTTATGCCTGCACCCAGGGCCCCAGGTTGGAGACGGCAGCGGAAATTCTCAGGCTGGAGCGTGATGGTGCCGATATTGTCGGCATGACCGGCATGCCGGAAGCCTGCCTGGCCCGCGAGATAAACCTGCCTTACGCCCACCTGTGCCTGGTAGTGAACTGGGCGGCAGGCAAGGGCGGAACGGCTACTGTCGATTTCGACCCGGCCACGGCGGAGGCGGGGATGAATGATGTCACCGCGGTATTGCTGGCCTTGCTGTCTGCCAGCCCCTCTGTGTGATCATGCCCCGGTTTCGCTGCCTGTACCTATTTTCCGGAGAGCCTCATGTCCTCGGTACGCTATGATTTTTTTGACGCCATCTTTGCCCCGCGTTGTGATCAGCCGCTGATCCTTCATGGTGATGAATCCATCAGCTACGGCAAGTTTTTCGACCGGTCACTGCGTCTGCTCAATCATCTGGTGCAGCAGGGGGCGCGCCATGGCGATCGCATCGTCATCGGCCTGGAAAACCGCCCGGAATATCTGGAGCTGATGCTGGCACTGGCACTGGGCGGCATGACGGCCTGCCCGGTTGATCCGGAAATCAGTGTCGAGCAGCTGAACAAGACCCGTCAGGTGGTGAAGGCCGCCCTGAGCATCACCTCTTACGATCAACTGGCCTATGCGCTGGATAACAGCGTGCCGGACTGCGTGGCACAGGGGGGGCTGGATGTACCTTTCCTGGTGGTGTTTTCGTCGGGTACCACCGGCGCACCCAAGGGCATTGTCCAGTCCCTGGGTAATTTCTTCAGCGCGGCAGCCGCTTTTGCCGGCGCGGTGGGCCAGCAGCCAGGCCAGCTTACCTTGCACAACTGGCCGATGTTCTACAACGCAGGCTTGTTCAACCTGTTTGCCTGCCCCTTGGTGACCGGTGGACGTATTGCGGTCTGCCCACGTTTTTCGGCTCGAGCAATCGGCGGTTTCTGGGAGGATATGGCCCGTTACCAGCCGGATTATCTGTATCTGTCACCCACCATGGCGGCGTCGCTGAGCAAGACCTACAAATTCTTCAAGGCCGACTTGGCACCGCTCAGGCAGGCCAGCGTGATTTCCACCAGCTCCATTTTGTACCCGGCCATCAAGGATGAGTTCATGCAGGTAATGGGCGTTGGCATCCGCCCCTGCTTTGGTATTACCGAGCTGGGTGGTTCCTTCACCATAGGTGGCAAGGAGACGGCTGCCTTTTCCGTGGGCCAGGTGATGTCCGGCGTACAAGTAAGTATCGACGCCGCAGCCGATGGCGAACTGCTGGTGCTATCGCCCTATATGGCGCTGGGATATCTGGGGGCCGAGGGGCATATCGACTTGTTTGATCGCAACACGCCGTTCCGGACTGGCGATCTTGGGCAGCTGGAGCAGGACGAACTGTTTGTCTCTGGCCGGCGTAAGGATTCCATCAAGAAGGGCGGGGAATTGATCAGCCTGTCGGAAATCGAGGACATGGTACATGCCACTGGGCTGTGTGAAGAGTGCTATGCGGTGGGCAAGCCTGATCTGTTCTGGGGTGAAACCTACGACGTGTTTTTCATTCTGCAGGCCGGTGGTAATGCCGAGGCAGTGCGTGATGCCTTGATCCGCCTGTTCAATAGCAACTTGCCGCAAGTACAGCGGCCAGATCAGGTGCATGCGGTGGACAGCATTCCACGCACAGCCTCCGGCAAGCCGATCAAGCGGCTGATCAGCTATCAGGCGGTGCAATGACAGCGCATGTTCTGACCACGTTTGACCCGTGCAGTGGCCAAGCCGTGGCCCACTACCCCTGTGCCGATGCCGCACAGCTTGACGAGGTCTGCCAGCGTGCACGGCAGGCTTTCTTCCAACACTGGCGCAGCCTGCCTGCAGCCTGCCGCAGCCAGGCTCTAAACAGCGTGGCACAGCATTTGCGGGCCAATCTTGCCGTCTATGCGGCAGCGGAGGCCGCAGATACCGGCAAATCACTTGCCGGGGCCAAGGGTGAAGTGGAGGGCGCTGCTGCACTATGGGAATATGCGGCGGCGCTGGCACGGGTGGAGCATACCGAGACGCTTGGCAGCTCCATGGACACCGGCCTGGCGCTGACCTTGCGCGAGCCTATGGGCGTGGTCGGGTTGATCGTGCCCTGGAATTACCCCCTGATCACCACCGCAGAGCGCATGCCATTTGCCTTGGCTGCGGGTTGCTGCGTGGTGCTCAAACCCAGCGAACTGGCGGTGGGATCGCTGGCCATGCTGGTGGCGCATTTGCAGCAAAATCCTTTGTTCCCGGCGGATGTGGTGCAGCTGCTGTATGGCGTTGGCAGTGAGGTGGGTCGTGGGCTGACCACGCATCCGGCAGTGGACATGATTGCCTTTGTCGGCTCTACCGCCAGTGGTCGGGCCATTGAGTCGGCGGCCGTGGCCTGTGGCAAGCGGGTGAGTGCCGAACTGGGTGGAAACAACCAGGTACTGGTGTATCCGGATGCAGATCTGGCCGCTGCGGCCGATGGCGTGATTGCCGGCGCATTGCGCAATGGTGGCCAGGCATGCATTGCCGGCACCCATGTGCTGGTTGATCCCGCCGTGGCAGATGCTTTTGTTGCCGAGCTGCAGCTGGCCTTGCAGCGCCGTCATCCTGATAGCGCAATGGATGAAAAACCGTATGGTTTGCAGCCCATGATCACCTCTGGACACAAGCAGCGCATCCAGTCGCTGCTGCAGGCCGGGCTGGCAGAGGGCGGCAGCTTGCTGCCCGGTTCACGGTTGGATGGCCCCGGGCAATATCTGGGCCCGGTGCTGATTGACCATGTTGCTGCAGCGTCGGCATTGCGTCGGCAGGAGATTTTTGGCCCGGTGATCACCATCTGTCGCGTGGCTGCCAGTCAATTTAATGCCATTGTTGCCGATAACCAGTATGGGCTGGCCGTTTATGTATGGACGGCAGCAAGCAAAACATCGTTACAGGTGGTGCGGCAGTTGCGCGCCGGGCGGATATGGGTCAACGCCAACCCGGAGTTCTGGCTGCCCGAGCTGCCGGTCGGCGGCTTTGCCGATTCCGGGGTTGGGCGCGAGGGGGGCGTGCGTGCGCTGGACACTTACTCCCTGCCCAAGTCAGCCATCATTTACTGAACAAACGTGGCTCGTGCGCCGCACGGAAAACACGCCCCGGGACTGCCGGCAGTTGCGGCAACATGGTGCCCGGGTCTATCGAGGAGTGAATTCATGGGTCAGATTTCGCGCCCGCTGTCGCTGGTTGAAAAGCTGAAGCAGGAATCCGTACAGGAGTTCATCAACAAATTCCTGTGGAACAAGAGCAATAGCGCACCTTTTGTGGTGGAGCTTGATCCCACCACCGCCTGTAATCTGGCTTGCCATGATTGCATCAGTGCCAACTTGCTTAATCAGGGTGGTATCGACAACGAGCGCCTGATGAGGCTGGCCGAGGAGTTTGCCCAGCATGGCGTCCGTGCCGTGGTGCTGATTGGCGGCGGCGAGCCAATGGCGCATCCCAAGTTTGGCGCGCTGGTCGAGTCGCTCTACCAGGCTGGCATCAAGGTGGGGGTAACCACCAATGGAACCCTGATGCCGCGCTATATGGACCAGTGCATCAACATGACCAGCTGGCTGCGGGTGTCGGTGGATGCCGGTAGCGAGGAAGTATTTGCCGAGTTCCGTCCTCATGCCAGCGGCAAGTCGCAGTTCAATCTTGTCATCGACAATATGCGCCAGATGGCTGCCAGCAAGAAGGGTTTGCTGGGTTATTCCTTCCTGCTGCTGTCCAAGTTCAATCCCGATGGCAGCCTGCACCGCACCAATGCAGTGGATATCGAAAAGGCAGCACAGCTGGCCAAGGATATCGGTTGTGACTATTTCGAGGTCAAACCTGCCTTTGACATGATGCACTTCCTGCAGCAGCAGGATCTGTCGGTGGTGGATCTGGTTAACCGCAACCTCAAGGCCATCCACGAACTGGCCGACGACAATTTCAAGATCATTGCACCGTTTACGCTGGAAGAAGCCTTGCGCGGCGTGGGTACCCAGGTGAAGTCCTACAACCGTTGTCTCACCGCGGAACTACGCACGGTGATTACGCCTAGCGGTGCTTATGTCTGCCCATATCATCGCGGCAACCTCAACATGCGCATTGGCGATATCGCCAAGGTTTCGCTGGAGGAACTATGGCAAGGCGACCGGCGCAAGACTGTGATGAACCGGGTTGATCCGGCCCGGCACTGTACCTTCCACTGCATCCGCCACGAGTCCAATCTGCTGCTGGAACGCATGGCGGCAGGAGAGGTGGTGGATACCGTGTCCGATTTCGACCTGTTCATCTAAGCGTGCCCATGGAACTGCTTAGTCGGGAAGAGCTGCTGGCCATCGGCTTTCATACGGTGGGCGAGGGGGTGCGGGTATCACGCCGCGCCGTGTTCTATGTCATTGACGGCAGCATTGGCGATGGTGCGCGTATTGACGACTTTGCCATTCTCACTGGCCGGGTGGAGATTGGTCCGCATACCCATATCTCGCCCTTCTGTTTCCTGGGCGGAACTGGCGGGCGCATCGTGCTGAAAGAGGGCGTTGGCTTTTCCACCCATGTCAGTGTGTTTACCAAGAGCGACGATTACCAGCAGCAGGCGGATGGCCCGCGCAACAAGGTAGAGGGGGATGTGCTGATTGGGGCACACACCATTTTCGGTGCCCAATGCGTCATCCTGCCCGGCGCCGATGTGGGGCCAAACTGCTCCATCGGGGTGGGTTGCGTGATCAAGGACAAGGTGGCTGCTGGCGGCCGCTATGTCAGCATGGGCATACGCTCGGTACAGCTGCCCTGAGCGGCACGGCAGGGAGTATTGCCACTGTCGCTAACAATAAGGAAAGAAAATGGAAGAAATCCGCAGCTGGATCGCAGATTACCTGCGTGAAGAGGGCAAAACCGAGCTGCTGGCCGATCGCCCCCTGTTTGAACAGATCGACTCCTTCAGCGTGGTGGGCTTTCTGATGGCGGTGGAGGAGCGTTTTCACTGCTTTGACGAACTCACCGCGCAGACCCTGAGCGGGCTGACCGTAGAACAAATGGCCAGCGTGCTGGCCCAGCACCGCCGTGCATGAAGCCGTCGTGGCATGAGCATGGCCACCGGCCGGCCCATGTGCGGATAGCTGGATTTGTGGAGCATTTCTGTGGATAAGAACAGTTTCGACGCCGCATTGCGCCCCGGAGTGCGTGCCGCGCTTGCCCCATCCAATTCGGCATTGCGCCGGGCGGAGGATGAGACATTTCGCCGCTTGCTGGATGAGGACGGCCAGTTTTTGCCTGGAGCCAGCTTTGCACGGGATTGTCCCTACTGTCATACTGCGTCGGCAACAGCCAGCCTGGTGTTGCAGGCATATGGCATGCACTTGATGCGTTGTGCCAATTGCGGGCTGGTCTACAGCCGTGAAGTGATCAACCGTGCTTTCGAACAACAGCGCTACCAGGCCAGCCAGGCGGCGGATGCCAATATGGCGCTCAAGATCGACCCGCACTATGCGGCGCTGGAGCAGGACAAGGCGCGCTATGTGATGGCCAGGCTGGGCAGCCTGGCTGGAACCGGCAGCGTGCTGGACATCGGTTCATCCACCGGTGCCTTGCTGCAGGCGGCCGAAGCCGCCGGCTGGACGGCCCGTGGTGTGGAAATCAATCCGGCAGCGGTTGCCCACTGCCGCCAGCAGCAGCTGCAGGCCGTGTGTGGCGAGTATCCATGCGCGCTACCCGCAGACTGGGGGCCTTTCGATGCGGTACTGATGCTGGATGTGTTGGAACATCTGCCGGATCCGCTGGCATTTCTGGCCCGGGTGTCTGCGGACATGCAGCCAGGTGGCTGGCTGGTGATCCAGGTACCCAACTTCCGCAGCCTGCTGCTTACGATAGAAGGTGGGCGCAATAATAATATCTGTCATGGGCACTGGAGCTATTTCGAAGAGCAGACTTTGCCTGGGCTAATGCGCAAGGCAGGTTTTGAAATGCGCTTTTTCGAGACTTACATCAGCGAGCTGGACCGCATCCTTGCCTATCCAGACGAGGTGATTGCTACTGCATGGCAGCAATTGACGGGGCAGGTGCTGGAACAACCCCGGCAGTTGACCGTGGAGCATGTGCACCAGGCCATGCTGGGTTACAAACTATTCGGAATTTTCCAGAAAGTGGCGGCATGAGCCTTCCGCGCATCCCGTTTGGCAAACCGTTCATCGTCGGCAAAGAGCTGTTCTATATCGCACAAGCGGTCATGAGTAGTTCAATTGCCGGAGATGGTGTCTACAGTCGCAAGTGCCAGCACTGGCTGGAAGAACATCTGGGAACCCCCAAGGCCCTGCTCACCCACTCCTGCACCGCTGCGCTGGAAATGGCGGCCATTCTGGCTGATATCGGCCCGGGTGATGAGGTGATCATGCCGTCCTTCACCTTTGTTTCCACCGCCAATGCCTTTGTCTTGCGTGGCGGCGTGCCGGTTTTCATCGATATCCGCCCCGATACGCTGAATCTGGATGAAACGCTGGTGGAAGCAGCCATCACACCACGCACCAAGGCCGTTGTTGCCGTGCATTACGCCGGTCAGCCCTGTGCGATGGAAGCGCTCAAGGACATCTGTCAGCGGCATGGACTGTTGTTGATCGAAGATGCTGCCCAGGCCATTCTGGCGCAATCCGACGGTCGATCACTGGGGACGATTGGCGATCTTGGCTGTCTGAGCTTTCACGAAACCAAGAACATCATTTGCGGTGAAGGCGGTGCCTTGCTGATCAACAATCCGGCGCTGATGGCGCGGGCGGAGGTGATCTGGCAGAAAGGTACCAACCGCAAGGCCTTTTTCCGGGGCGAAGTGGACAAGTACACCTGGGTGGATATCGGTTCGTCCTTTCTGCCCGGCGAGCTGAGTGCTGCCTTCCTGTATGCCCAGCTCGAACAAGCCAAACGCATCAATGCCCACCGCCGCACCCTGTATGGCAAATACCTGAGCCTGCTGGAACCGCTGGCGGCACAAGGTTTGTTCCGTCTGCCACTGTCACCGGGAAACCGCCCGGAAAATGGGCATATTTTCTATCTCTTGTGCCGCCGTGCCGAGGAGAGAAGTGCGTTGATCGCCCATCTGCAACAGCAGAATATCTCGGCAGTATTCCATTATGTTCCCTTGCATGACTCGCCGGCGGGGCAGCGCTTTGCCCGTACCAGCGGCAGTCTGGCCGTTACGGAAGACCTGGCTGGCCGACTGCTGCGGCTGCCCTTGTATTCCGAAATGACAATGGAACAGGTCCGCCGGGTTTGTCTGGCGGTACAGGCTTTCTATCAGACGCTCTGTTAAGTGCGCATTACTACTCCAATTCGAGGCCCCTATGTCTCAAGCCCTGTCTACAACTGCTGATCTGGCCAACTCGCCTTACTACATCTATGCGCCCCCCTACCGTGAGACTTCCGGCGGAGTGCGTGCGCTCTACCACCTGTGCCACTGGTTGAACGAGGCAGGCCAGGAAGCGTATGTGATGCATCAGGAGGCCAGTCATGGCCTGAATACACGGGTTCTCACGCAGGAAATCTATCAGGCGCATCGGGAAGCCGGGCGTGAGCCAGTTGTCATCTACCCGGAAATCATCCGCGGCAACCCGCTGCAGGCGCGTCATGTGGTGCGCTACCTGCTGAACTACCCCGGACGTTTGTCCAATACCCCGCTGGACAAGCTGGGCTGGGCAGCCAGTGACATGGTGTATACCCACGGCTGGGATATCGTACCGGATGGCTGGTCCGCCGCCTTGCTGCAAGTGCCCTTGATCGATACCCAGGTTTACAACAGTGACGGTATCGGGGAGCGCCACGGCAAGCTGGTGTGGCTGCACCGTTATCTGGAAAAGGGTGGTGTGCCGGGCGATGTGGTGGCCGATGCCACGGAAATTTCATTCCGCGGCAAGGTGCGCAGCCCGCGTGAACTGGCCGCACTCTACCGTTCCGCCGAGCTGTTCTACACCTACGAGCACAGTACCGGCTGCTTCGAGGCGCTGCTGTGTGGCTGCCCGGTGGTGTACCTGCCCAATCCGCTAATGCTGGACAAACCCTTGCACAGCTATCTGGGTGATGATGGCGTGGCCTGGGGCGATAGCCCGGAAGCCATTGCCCATGCCAAGGCCACCGTGCACAAAGCCAGGGAGCGCTACGAGGCAATCCACCAGGAATTCCTGCAGGAGCTGCGCGACTTCGTCGATACCACGCAGGGCCGGGTGCGCGCCAAGTCCTATGCCAATGTCGCCGTTCAGCTGGCCATTGGCAAATCAGGCCGTACCGAACGCCAGTTGCCAACCCTGCCGGCAGGCACGGCAACCGATACGCTTCCGGCACAACGCTTGCGCGTGGGCGTGCTGTC
Source organism: Aquitalea sp. (assembly GCF_030150775.1). Classification (NCBI taxonomy): domain Bacteria; kingdom Pseudomonadati; phylum Pseudomonadota; class Betaproteobacteria; order Neisseriales; family Chromobacteriaceae; genus Aquitalea; species Aquitalea sp. The sequence goes on along the minus strand of NZ_JASLFG010000021.1, from coordinate 18,249 downwards.
CGGGGATTTCCTGGATGGTGCCTGCATGCGCCTGCGCCTGCATGATGCGTTCAGCTTGCTGTCGCCCTGGATTGACACCGCTTACTTCCCCGGTAATTCGGCAGTTGGCTGCCGCCGGGAAGAGTTTGATATCGATACCCTGGTGGAGTGGGCCGATGTCTTCATCATTCAGCGCGGTATTCTGAGCGAACGCAACAGCGACTTTCTCGACAAGTGTTTTGCCAGTGGCAAAACCATGATTTTTGAAGCGGACGACTGGCTGCCGGGCATGCCGGCATCGCATCGTCAGTTCTACGAATTCGATCCTTATGGCCTGCTGCGCTTCTGGCGCGACAAGATGCATCTGTTTGCCGCCGTGACCGCCAGCACCGAGCCGCTGGCGGTGCGGCTGCGCGAGCTGAACCAGAATGTGCATCTGATTCCCAATGCGCTGTCTGCGTCCCGCTACGCTGGCCTCAAGCGAGAGCCCAAAGGCCCGGACGCGCCCATTACCATCGGCTTTGCCGGAACCTCCACTCACGCCGACGACATGAAGGTCATTGGCCAGGCCCTGCTCAATATCCAGCAAAAATATGCACATCTGGTGCAGTTCGTGTTTTGGGGTTGCAGCCTGAGCGGGCTGGAAGGGGCAGCCAACGTCAAGGTAGTTGGCAAGTCGGTTACCTACATCGAATACCTGCAGGAGCTTAACCGGCTGGAGATCGACATCGGCATCGCTCCGCTGGAAGACACTGTCTTCAATGAGTCCAAGTCCGACCTGAAATGGCTGGAGTACACCGCCATCGGCGCAGCATGCGTGCTGAGCGATGTCCCGGCCTACCGCGAAGCCAAGGAACTGGGCCTGGCCGAAGTGGTGGGCAACGATACCGCCAGCTGGGATGCTGCCCTGTCACGGCTGGTGGAGGACGCCGAGCGCCGTCGCCAGTTGCACACCACCTCGCGTGATTACCTGCTGCGCTATGCCACGCTGGAGAGCCAGGCCTACCGCTGGGTGGAGCTGTTGCGTGAAGTGCTGCCGACACCGTTTCTGGATACCCTGGCCAGCTATCACCCCGAACGGCAGGCCGTGGTGGAAAACAATCGTCTGCAACTGATGTGGCCGAATACCTATCGTGCCTGGCAAAGCTGGGACAAACAGCACCAGCTGCGCGAAATCGATGCCGAGATGATGGCCGAGCGCATGATCACGCAATGGCAGCAGCAGCCACAATTCCTGCTGCTGATGCCCATTCGTGCCAGTGAAGCGGCCCTGCTGGCCAATACCATCGACGCCCTGCAGCAGCAGCTGTATAAGCACTGGAAGCTGATTGTGGTGGCAGACTGGGAAATGCCGGACCCCATCTTTAGTCAGAATGACACGCTGGGATGGCTGCAGCTGGACACCCTGGATGACCCGCAGCTGTTCAGCATGGCACTCAATGGCCTGCTGGGGGAAATCCCGGCTGACTGGGTGCTGCTGTTGCCGGCCGGGGCCATGATTGCACCGCAATTGCTGCTGCGCATGGGCGATTGCATCCAGGCCAATCCGCAGGCGCTGGCCATCTATACCGATCACGACAGTTACACGCAGCCGGAATGCCGTGTGCTGCCGCAGCTGAAACCAGACTTCTCGTTGGACTACCTGCGGGCGCAGGACTATGTCGGTTCCGCTGTTGCCCTGTCCTATCAGGGCCTGGCCAGTCTGGGTGGCTTTGAAGCTTATCCGGGGTGCGAAAGCTGGAATCACCTGTTGCGTCTGGCAGAAAACTACGGTCTGGGCGTGGTGCAGCACCTGGATGAAGTCCTGATGCACTTCCCGGCAGAGCCGCTGGGGGTGCAGCATGAACGTGAGGCGGCACGCCGGGTTGCCCTGGAAAATCATCTGCAGCGGCTGGGTATCGCTGCCAGCGTGGTCAACGGTTATGCCGACAACACCCTGCATGTGGAGTACCAGGTCACTGGCAATCCGCTGGTGTCGGTCATCATCCCCACCCGCGACAAGATGGAATACCTGCAGCCCTGCGTGGAAAGCCTGTTTGCCCGCACCGGCTATCGCAAGTTTGAGTTGCTGATTATCGACAACGGCTCGCAGGACCCGGATACCTTCCGCTTTTATCAGGACTTGCTGCAGGATTATCCGGATCAAGTCCGCATCATCGATTATCCCCATGCCTTCAACTTCTCGGCCCAGTGCAATCTGGGGGTGGAGCAGGCGCGCGGGGATTACATCGTGCTGCTCAATAACGACACCGAAATCATCCAGCCGGAATGGCTGGAGCGGATGATAGGCATCGCACAGCGCCCGGAGGTGGGAGCGGTGGGTATCCGGCTGGTGTACCCGGAAAGCGGCTGCATCCAGCATGCGGGCATCGTGCTGGGCCTGCCAGGCGGCGTGTTGTCGGTGGCTGATCATGTGTTCGAGCAGTCCGAACTAGATACGCCGGGCTATATGAACCGCCTGCTGACCGAGCAGAATTATTCTGCCGTTACCGCAGCCTGCCTGATGGTGGCCAAGGATAAATATCTGGCCGTCGGTGGCTTTGATGCCGAGCAGCTTACCGTGCTGTTCAACGACGTGGACTTCTGTCTCAAGCTGCAGCAGCAAGGGCTGCTGAACGTCTTTACTCCCTATGTCACCATGGTGCACCACCACGCCAAGAGTATCGGCAAGCTGACGTATGAGCCTGCCGTTGCGCTGGCAGCCGCCGTGCGCGAGCAGCAGGAACTGGCCGTGGTGCTCAAGCGCTGGCTGCCACAGCTGGCGCATGATCCAGCCTACAACCGCCACCTTACCTTCCGTACCAAGGACATGGCTTTCGAGCCGACGCGCGATACCAACTGGTTGCCGCGTCAGGCCGGGCGTCGCAAGGTACTGGGCCTGCCCATTCCTGGCGGTAGCGGCGAGTACCGCGTATCGCTACCCTTCCATGCCTTGCAGGAAAGCGGGCGGCTTGATGTGACGATGATCTCACCGGAAAGAGGGGCGGCTCCGCTGCTGTCCGTGGTGGAAATGGCCAGGTTCAATCCGGATGTGCTGCTGATTCACACCATGCTCACCGACGGTGTCCTGCATGCCGTCAAGCAGTATCGCGAATACCTGCCGGATTTGCGTCTGGTGTTTGGCCTGGATGACCTGGTGGGGGCGCTGCCGGAAAAAAGCATTCTCAACCGCGTATGGCGCAAGACCATGCCGGATGCGCGCCCACGTCTGCGCGCCATGCTCAAGCACTTTGATACGCTGGTGGTTTCTACCGAGCCGCTGGCCGACGCCTGCCGCGACATGATTGCCGACATTCGCGTGGTGCCAAACCGCCTGGCCCGTCACATGTGGGGCAAGGTTTCCTCATTGCGCGGCCAGGGCAAGAAACCGCGGGTGGGCTGGGTAGGTGCCCAGCAGCACCAGGGTGATCTGGCCTTGATCATCGATGTGGTCAAACAGACAGCAGACGAAGTGGAGTGGGTATTCATGGGCATGTGCCTGCCCGAGATGCGGCCTTATATCGCCGAGGAGCATCCTTGCGTGTCCTTCCAGGAGTATCCGGAAAAAATGGCCAGCCTGAATCTTGATCTGGCCATCGCACCGCTGGAAATCAATCCCTTCAATGAATCCAAGAGCAATCTGCGCCTGCTTGAATATGGTGTGATGCGCTGGCCGGTCATCTGCACGGATATCTACCCCTACCAGACCAATGACGCACCGGTATGCCGCGTACCCAATACCACCGAGGCGTGGGTGGAGGCCATCCGCAGCCGTATTAGCGATCTGGATGCTGCCTACCGGGAGGGCGATGCGCTACGCGTCTGGGTAGACCGCCATTACTGGCTGGAGGATCACCTTGATGATTGGCAGCAAGGCTTGAGCGAAGAAGTCGGCAAAAAATAATTGCCTAACTTCTAAAGTTTGCCAGCGGGGGGTCGATAACTAGTCAAGGCCCACACAGTCGCCCCCCCGAATGCTCTAAGGAGAATCATCATGGCACTTACCGTCAACACCAATATTGCGTCGCTCACCGCACAGAACAACCTGAGCAACTCCAGTTCTTCGCTCAACCTGTCCCTGCAACGCCTGTCCTCCGGTCTGCGCGTAAACAGTGCCAAGGATGATGCTGCCGGCCTGGCCATTTCCCAAACCCTGACTGCCGCCATCCGTGGTAACAACCAGGCCATCCGTAACGCCAACGACGGTACCTCCGTAGGCCAGACGGCTGAAGGCGCGCTGGGTCAGATCGGCAACAACCTGCAGCGTATCCGTGAAATTGCTACCCAGTCCGCCAACGGCTCGGTTAGCGACACTAACCGTTCGCAGCTGCAAAAAGAAGTTGACCAGCTGACCCAGGAAATTTCGCGTATTGTACAAACCACCCAGTTCAACGGCACCAAGCTGTTGTCCGGTGGTAACACCCTGACTTTCCAGGTGGGTTCCTCCGGTTCTACCGACAACACCGTATCGGTATCGGCTTCCGACCTGACCACCCAGCTGTCGTCGTACAACTCGTCGCTGACCAATAGCGCAACGATCAACGTACTGAGCCAGACTGGTGCCCAGGCTCAGCTGTCGGCCCTGGATGCGGATATCGGTACCGTGTCGAACATCCGTTCCACCTTCGGTGCGGTACAGAACCGTTTTGATGCCGTGGTTGCCAACCTGCAAAACTACGTCACCAACCTGACCGCAGCCAACAGCCGTATCGTGGATGTGGACTTCGCATCGGAAACGGCCAACCTGACCAAGAACCAGATTCTGCAACAGGCTGGTACTTCCATCCTGAAACAGGCTAACTCTCTGTCTCAGTCGGCCCTGACGCTGCTGCAGTAAGCTACATTGATAGCATAAGCTGAAGAACCGGCCTCGGTTGGCATGCTGACCGGGGCCGTTTGTACGGGAGTCGCTGCCATGCAAATATCATCTACAAATGGTCCTGTCCTTCCTTTGACAAGCACGCCGACCGCGCGCCAGCAGAATCAGCTGACTCAAGGAAATACAGCCGACGCCACCGCCAGTTCGGTGCTGCCGAATACCACCAATGGTGTCGTTGCCGTAGGGCAAAGCCAGGCGCAAAATGCCACCAGTGATGGAACGAAGCAGAAAAAGGCCGATCCACTTGAGTTGCAGAACTCGGTCAAGCAGTTGAACGACGTGGCCAAGCTTTACTCCAGCCAGCTGGAGTTTTCTGTAGACAAGGAAACCAATATCCAGGTCGTCAAGGTGGTGGATCAGGAAACACAAAAAGTCATTCGGCAGATTCCGTCGGAAGATGCGATCCGCATCGCCAAGGCGATTGACGATTTCAGGGGATTGCTGCTCAAGGATAAAGCCTGAGAGCGGCCATGCCCCTTCAGTAAAGGAGGTAATGCAAGATGGCTTCGATTACGACCAGTGTCGGCACACTGGATGTCCAGTCCATTGTCAGCCAGTTGATGACCATCGAGCAGCAGCCTCTGCAAGCCAGTCAGCAGCGTTCCAGCAAATACAATACCCAGCTGAGTTCGATTGGTCAGATCAGCTCTGCACTGTCTGCCTTGCAAAGCTCCGCCAGCAAAATGTCGACTGGAGCCTTCCTGCAGCAGTTCAAGGCCAGTTCCACCGATACCAGCATTGCCAGCGTAGCGACGACCACCGGTGGGGTTGCTGGCAGCTATGCACTGAATGTGACCCAACTGGCCAAGTCGCGCCAACTGGTGTTCGATCGCGTTGGCAGCAGTGCCGTCACCGATCCCAAGGCAACCCTGAGCGGTGCGCCAACCTCGCTGACGCTGACCGTGGCCGGCAAGGATACCGTCATCAATCTGACGCCCAGTGCTACCGATACCGTCAGCCTGCAGTCCATTTCCGACCGTATCAACCAGAGCGGTGCCGGAGTGAACGCCTCTGTCGTACAGAATAATGGTGAGTACAAGCTGGTACTTGCCTCGTCCAACTCAGGTAGTGACAACGCCTTCACCATCAAGGCAGGTGGTACCGATTCCGGCTCGACTTCCGGCTCGACGCTGGCCGGCTTAAGCCAAAGTACCACGGCGGCAGGTGAATCCACTGCGGCTAGCGATGCCTTGCTGACCGTCAACGGCGTCAGCGTGTCCTCCGGTAGTAATCACCTGACCAATGTCATTTCCGGGGCCAATGTGGACATCACCAAGCTGGGCCAGTCCACCATCACCATGACATCGGACAGCAGCGGCATTGCCACTTCGCTGCAAGGTTTTGTTGATGCCTACAATCAGGTGAAATCTGCGGTAGACTCTGCACGTTCCGGCAGCCTGAAGGCCAATGCCTCGGTACTGGCGATCCAGCAAAAGCTCACCAGCATTCTGAGTACCCAGATTCCGGGTGTCGATGCGACCACTTCCTATGCCTATCTGGCTCAGGCCGGGATTTCGATCCAGAAGGATGGCACGCTCAAACTGGACCAGACTGCCTTCAACAAGGCGCTTAGCGCCAATCCGACGGCGGTGGCCAATTTGTTCGGTAATGCCAGCAGTACAGGTTTTGGCGACCGTCTGAGTTCGGCGGTGAATGATTTGCTGGGCCCGAACGGGGTGATTGAAACCAGCAAGACATCCATCAACAGCCTGATCACGTCGGAAACCAGTTTGCAAACCAGTCTGAGTGCCAAGCTGAGCGCACGCCAGACCATGTATACCCAGCAATACACAGCGTTGAATGCCGTATTGTCGAAAATGCAGCAATCGACCAGCAATCTGGCCAACCTGCTGGCCTAGGACAGAACCAAACGGTAAAGAATCATGCTGAATTCCAAGATGCTCAAGCAGTTCAACAAGGCTTATGAAGACGATGCCCTGAAGGCTGCAGTGTATGGTGCCAGCCCGGTCGGACTGGTGGTGTTGTTGTATGAAGGTGCGATCAAGGCCATTAACCAGGCCGGTTATGCCATCGAGGCGCAGCGTTACGATGAAAAGGCGCGGCTGGTGTCCAAAACCATCGACATCATCGATGGCCTGCGTGAATCACTCGACCTGCAACAGGGCAGTGACGCCGCCGCTAATCTGAACGACCTCTACATCTACATGAAGCAGCGGATGAGCATTGCCAACCTGAAGAATGACCTGGAAATTCTGGCAGAAGTGCGCCGCCTGCTGGAAACCATCCTGCCTGCCTGGCAGGAACTCAACCGTTCCAGCATGTCAACCAGTGCCGCCAGCAGTGCTTACTGAGATTGCTCCGATGAGGTGTCGCCATGAAAACTAGCATCCAGCCCGCGCAAATCGATGCGATGTTGGCGACACTGAACCAGGCGCTGGCTGCCTGTGAAGCCCGCGATTTTGACTTGGTAACCCGGTTGTCCGAACAACAGGAAAGCGAACTGGCCACCTTGTTGCCGCAATTACAAGTGGAAGTGGCCAGCCTGCCGGATGCAACACGTGAACGAGTCATCTTGCTGATTGCCCAGCGCGAACATTTGCAGCGAGAAATTGCCAACTGGATAGGCCAGATGCGTGATGAAATGCAGACGGTCAGCCAGAATAATCGACTACTGAAGACATACACTTCGTAAAGACCGGCTTGGGTTACTGCCGGTTTCACCATACACTTAGAAAAAGCGCTGCGTGAGGGTTTCATCATGTCCGGTTCGCCCTTTTTCTATATTGTCGTGTTGCTGCTGCTGGCACTGTCAGTCGTCTGCGGCTATTTGTACTGGCGTCTGCAGCGGCTGGAAAACCGGCGCGACAGTCTGACCACCATGTATCTGGATCAACAACAGCAGCAAATCAGCACCTTGCAACGGGATCTCGCACGTCTGATGGCGCGGCTTGAGCAACAGTCCCGTAGCGAGCCTGCCAGCCTCAGTCCCTACAACCAGGCAATAGAAATGATCAAGAAAGGCATTTCAGCCTCCGAGGTTGCCAGCCAGTGTGGCATTTCCCGTAGCGAGGCCGAACTGATCATCTCCCTTTACCGAAACAATTCCACCTCATGATCCCGTCCCTGCCGCCCACCATTGCAAGCGGTACGCTTGCACCGCAAACCGTCTCCTCGGTACGGCTGTTGCTGGAAGGCGGGAAGGCCCTGCTGGATGCCAGCGTTGTACCGGCCAAACTGCCTCCGCTGATGCTCGGGGAGCAGGTGACTGCCCAGGTGGTGGACAGCAAGAACAATGGTCAGCAACTGTCTGTTCTGATCAAGAACAGCCTGTTTAGCCTGGACGTGCCACAGGGTATGACCGTCAGCGGCAATACCCTGTCGCTCAAGGTGGCCAATCTGGCCCCGACGCTCAGTTTTGCTTTGCAGGAGCAAACCACCGAGGCCGCACAAGATGGCTCGGTCGAGGTGCAGCTCAGTCCGGCATCGAAATACCTTACCGGCATGCTGCAAACCAGCAAACCCGGCCTTCCGGCAACCGATCTAAGCCTCGATGCCGCCAAGCAGCCTCCGGCAGCGACGGCGCAGGATCTGAAAAGCAATATCAGCCAGAGCGGGTTGTTTTACGAATCCCACCTCAAGGAATGGCTGGACGGACGCCATAACCTCGCCCAGGTGCAGCAGGAGCCACAGTCGCGACTGTTGAGCAAGCTGAATGATGATCTGGCCAGTCCCACACCCGAGAAAGCAAGCAGCACAAACACCCTTAGTCCGCGTACGGTAGCACCGGAGCTGGCCAATCTGGTTCAGCGCCAGCTGGATATTGTGGAAAACCAGCAACTGCAGCTCAATGGCTATGCCTGGCCGGGCCAGCCCATGCAACTGCAGATCCAGCAGGAACATACCAATGAGCGCACCGCGAGCCTGGGTGCCGATGACGTCGGTGTCTGGAGTACATCGCTGTCACTCAACCTGCCTGCGCTTGGCGGCTTGTCGGCGCGGGTCAGGTTGGTGGGACAAAGCGTGCAGGTATCATTTGTGGCGGAAGAAGATGAGGCCAGCGGATTGATCCAGCAACATGCAAATCAGTTACAAAGCGGCATGGAGGCCGCGGGCCTGACTCTGGCCAATCTGGCGGTGAAAAATGGCACAGTCACCCAAGACTGAGGATCACCGCAAGTCAGCCGTAGCACTAGCCTACCGGGAAGGCCAGCGCTCGCCAACGGTAGTGGCCAAGGGGTATGGCCAACTGGCGGAGCGCATCATTGACCGAGCCAAGGATGCTGGCGTATTTGTGCACGATTCGCCAGAGCTGGTGTCATTGCTGATGCAGGTTGATCTGGACCGGCATATTCCGGAAGAGCTCTACCGCGCGGTAGCAGAAATTCTGGCCTTTGTTTATTTCCTGGAAAACAAGGCTACCGGTGCCGACTTCGAGTTTGAATCCTGGTTGGCCGGGCGGCGTGACAGCCAGCCATCTTCCTGATTTCTGCCAAACGGTTTTCGGGCTGTGCATGCCTTGCTAGTCGCCGCTGAAATTTCTGAACACCATCTCCTTCACCGCACCAGATTGCGGTAATCTTATGCTTTGTCTCTGCATACTGCTGGAGTGGATATGAAAGTCGGTTATATCGGCCTGGGCATCATGGGCCTGCCCTGTGTGTTGAACCTGTTGAAAGCCGGCCATGCCGTTACCGTCTGGTCACGCCAGCGCGAGCGGGCGGCTGCAGCGCTGGACGCCGGAGCCACCTGGGCAGACAGCCCGGCGCAACTGGCAGCCCAGGTGGAGGTGCTGATTACCAATGTGTCCGATACCAAGGATGTTGAGCATGTACTGCTGGGTGAGAATGGTGCCGTACATGGTGCCAAGCCTGGCCTGGTATGTGTCGACATGAGTACCATCTCTCCCATCGGTGCGCGGGAAATTGCTGGCCGACTGGCTTCTGCCGGTGTTGATTTTCTGGATTGCCCGGTTTCTGGTGGCCAGGTTGGTGCGGTTAATGGCACGCTGACCATCATGGTGGGTGGCAAGGCAGATGCGCTGCAAAAAGTGCGCCCGGCCCTGGAGGCCATGGGCAAGACCATCACTCATATTGGTGATTCTGGTGCCGGGCAAGTGGCCAAGGCATGTAACCAGATCGCTGTCGGTGTCGGCGTGGCCGCGGTTGCCGAGGTGATGAAACTGGCCAAGGCCTGCGGTGTGGACCCGGCACCGGTACGGGAAGCCCTGCTGGGTGGTTTCGCCCAGAGCCGCGTGCTGGACATCCATGGCCAGCGCATGATCGATGACAACTATACGCCAGGCTTCAAGGCGCATTTGCATCTGAAAGATATGGGTATTGTGCTGGATACTGCCCAGCAGCTGGGCATCCGTCTGCCGGAAGCCGAGCGGGTTGAAGGATTGATCCGGCAATTGGTGGAGCAAGGTGAGGGTGAGCTGGATTCTGCTGCCATCGCCCGCTTGATCTGGCAGCAAAACTGACCCCGGCTACCTTGCTCCCGTGAACAGGCCCGCTCGCAGCGGGCCTGTTTCATGTGGGCTTGATGCCTCTGCTGTCCAGCCAGCGCGTGTGCTCCTGCAGATCAGTTGGCTGATATACCTCCCGTGTTCCGGCTGGGTAATGTTGTAGATCATTGCCATTACGACTGTCACGTTCTGGACGGATGGGACGTGGTACCAGATTGCCGCCGCAATTGGGGCAGCAGTGCTGCAGTAGTGCTGCGCAATCGGCGCAGAAGGTACACTCAAATGAACAGATGCGTGCCACCGTAGATTCCGGTGGCAGCGCACGGCGGCATTGCTCACAGCTCGGTCGCAACTCCAGCATGATGCATTCCTGAGTGGTCAAAATCACAGCCTAGTTCAATGCCAGTGCGTAGGGGAGTGCGGATACGGACTTCCTGCTGCCATATCTGGCCATTGTCCATCCGCATGCATGGAGTCAGGTTTAGTCCTGTGGCGTGGTGTACTACATTGGAAGTATTCGCCCAATGGCTGTCGGGGGGCTGCTGATGACTACATTCAAACAAAGAAAACACAATGAAGAACGGCGTTCGGGCAAGGATCGTCGGCAGAAGGATGGCAGTTCTCCTACCGGGCATGAGCGGCGGAAGGATGTTGAACAGCGCAAGCCTGATGTCGAGGAAATCAACCTGAGTCTGGATGAGTGGGAAGAAATTGTCCGCTGCAACGTCATCAATACCGTGCCGAAGTGAAGTACGGGTTCAACTGAACGATATGCCGGGCCATATGCTCTAACACTGCATTCCAGACAGGAAAACACTGGCAGGAGGCTGTGATGGATGCCATTGATATTCTAAGCCTGATGCAAACCCATCCACCGGTGGAGCCCGTCAGCCTGTCGGCCATTCCGCTATTGCTGGCACAGGCCATTGCCCCCATTACCGGCAAACTTACTGTAGATGAACTGGAACGCCTGGTTGGTGCAGGGGCCGCACTGTGCGCACATGGGCAGGACTTGCAGTTCCGCAGTGTTGAGGCCGATCTTCTGGTCAAGCAGCTTAGCGAGTCGGTTTGACCGCTTTCACCGGTTTGCTGACGACGGTTGCTGCCGCCGCCGGTGCGCTCGCTTGCTCCGGCAGGTATTGCACCACCAGTGCGCGCAGCACCCGGTAACCGTTTTCCTGCGGCGTCCCCAATCGTTCCCGCCAGGCCATGCTGTCCACCGCGCCCCGCATGCCGCCATTGCTGGTCAGTAAAATGGCGGCGCTGCCGCCTGCACGCCTGACTTGCTGCGCGATGGCACGCAGCATGGTGCCGTTTACCGTGGCCATGTCGTAGTCACTGACACGGATCATGCCCATGATCCGGTAACGATGTGGCGGATCTCCCGCATCCCAGATTTCCACGCCATCCACCACACGCTTGCTGCCGCCTTCCCCGTCAATGATCTTGCTGCCATTACGGTATTCAAACACCGTATATTCCGCTGTTGTACAGCCAGCCAGCAGGGCTGCACCGAGCAGCAGACAGGGTAGGGCCAGGCGGCACAGGTGCATGAATTTCGGAATGGTCGGGTGTTGTGGAAGCAAAGGTGAGGTCCGTGATCGTGGTTGTGCATCCAAGGAGATGGTCTGCCGGGACAATATTCCAGCCTCGGTCATTTTGCCGTAGGCATCTTAACGTGGCTGTCCGGTGGCCGCGCGCCTGCTCATCAGTAATCAAGGTAAAAAAATGCAAAATGAAAAGATGTTGCTGCCATCTGCGTCAGTGATTGCAGCAATTCAGTCATTCCAACAACGCAACTGGTTAGCTTGCATAAAGTCAGGATCACGCAGCAGGGCGTCCGCAAACGGATTGTCAGCCTGTATATGCATCCCTTTACGGATGAAGGCTGCACGCATTTCCAGTCCGATGGGCTGGCCGTATTTCTTGAAGCGGATCAGATACTGGATGTCAAAGCCGCTGGCCATTTTGTTTTGTCGGGATACCACCGCCTGGGTTTGCGGGCTGTCCCAGCCGGAAGAGCACTGCTGAATGAGCTTGAACAGAGTTTCTCCATTGGCCAGGCGTATGTGTTTGGAGAAGTAGACTGCGGTCCGGACTTGATCCACCCACTGTTTCTTGGCTATGCCGGCATCATCGGCCAGTGCCGCGTTGCGCGGGATGCGGGATTTGCGTACATCCGGATCGCCATGGATGAAACGGTGAAAGCGATCGCCTTCCCGGCACTGCATGCAAGCATCCGCTTGCAGGAAGCTGGTTTCCTCCGGTGCCGGTGACAGGATCTGAACCGCGGGTGGCAATGATGGCTGATAAGGCCGAGGCTGTCCGGCAGGAATGGTGTCTAGCATTTCTCCATAGCTGCAGCCCGCCAAGCTGCCTACCAGCACGCTCAGCCATACCACCTTCATCATCATCATGTATTCCTTGTGTCCGAGCCGGCATTCTAAGTCGTAACGGATACTTGCATGGTGTTACAGGTGTAAAGAGAGGTAAGCGCGGCGTGGTGTTGCATGGGCTGAAATCACAAAAGCCCCGGCTGGCGGGGCTTCTGTTGGTTCGGTGCCACGGTGTGACACGATATGAAAGTTTACTCGATATTCTGGATCTGCTCGCGCATCTGTTCTATCAGAACTTTCAGTTCTACCGAGGCCTGGGTGGTTTCGGTGGACACCGACTTGGAACCCAGGGTGTTGGCTTCCCGGTTGAGCTCCTGCATCAGGAAGTCAAGGCGTTTGCCGGTCTGGCCACCTGTCTTGAGAATGCGTTTTACCTCAGTCAGGTGGGTGGTCAGACGGGAGAGTTCTTCATCGACATCAATCTTCTGGGCGAACAGAGCGAACTCTTGCTTGATGCGGTCGTCTTCCACATTGCCCAGCGCTTCTTGCAGACGGCCGGACAGCTTGTTCATATAGGCTTCCAGAATCAGCGGCAGCTTGGGCTTGATACCGGCGATGATGGTTTCCATGGCGCTAACCCGATCCTGCAGGATCTGCTTGAGCTTCTCGCCCTCGCGGCCACGTGATGCGTTGAAGTCTTCCAGTGCGGTAGCCAGGCTTTGCAGGCAAAGTTGCTGCAGCACTTCCGGTGCCAGGGTATTGCTCTTCAGGGTGCCTGGCCAGCGCAGCAGTTCGCCGACTGACAGACCTTTGGCTTGCGGAGCCTGTTTTTCCACCTGCGCGGCTACTTGTAGCAGACTGGCCAGAAAATCGGTATTGAGCTCCAGCGTGGGGTTATCCGACTCCAGCTGGTTCAGCCCGACACGGCATTCCAACTTGCCACGGGTGACGCGAGATGACACCATCTCACGCAGCTGCGGTTCGATGACCCGCAGCTCTTCCGGCAGGCGCATCTGCACATCGAGATAGCGGTGGTTGACGGCACGGACTTCCAGGCTGAGCAAGCCGCCGGGAAAGTCTCTGCTGATGGATGCAAAGCCTGTCATACTTAGAATCATTGTGGGCCCCCGTAGTGGTATCAGTAAAAACAGAACAGGGCCCGAATTGCTGTTGTAGCTCAATTCCGGGCCAACGAACACTATAGCAACTGCCATGTCATGACTCAATCCAGCCAACTGACTGCCTTGCCGGTGGGCTATCGCCTGGCCGAGTACACCATTGTCCGCCAGCTGTCCGTAGGCGGTTTCAGCGTGGTCTATCTGGCGCTGGACGATGCCGACCGCAAGTACGCCATCAAGGAATACCTGCCGCGCAATCTGGCCGAGCGCGACGATGAAGGCATGATTACCGTGCCACACGAACTGGACCGCGATGCCTTTAATCTGGGCCTGAAGTGCTTTTTTGAAGAAGGCCGCATTCTGGCGGAAATCAGCCATAACAATGTGGTGCATGTCAGCAATTTCTTTCGTGCCAACCAGACCGTATACATGGTGATGGAGTATGCCGACGGCCGCTCGCTGGGACGCGAGCTGGAAGTGGCCGGCGGGCGCATCGAAGAGCGTCGCCTGCGCAAGTGGTTTGCCGCGCTGTTGTCTGGTCTGCGCGAGGTGCATCTGCATCGCCTGCTACACCTGGATATCAAGCCGGCAAACATCTACCTGCGCCGTGGCGGGCACCCGCTGTTGCTGGATTTCGGTGCCGCCCGGCAAACCTTGTCGCGTCGTGACAAGCATTTTGCCTCCATGTACACCCCAGGTTTTGCTGCGCCGGAGCAGTATGAGAAGGACCAGCCGCTGGGGCCGTGGACCGATATTTACGCCATTGGTGCCTGCTTGTATGTCTGCATGGGTGGCAGGACGCCGCAAATTGCGCATGACCGTATGGCGGATGACAAACTGGCATCGGCCAGCAAGTTGTTCCGCCACTATTATTCCAGAGAGCTGCTTGAATTGACGGACCAATGCCTGATGCTGGCTCCGGATGCACGACCACCGAGTGTGATGACCATCCAGAAGCGCCTGCTTGAAACCGACTACAGCAAACCCGAGCCTATGCCCGAATCTGCCATTGCCGCCAAAAAACTGGTCGGCTGGATCAAGGGCCTGGCTGGCGGCCGTTCTTCCTGAGGAGTACCCGATGAAACTATCCATATATCAGGAAAGCCGTATCGGTGGCCGCTCCTATAATCAGGACCGTCAGGTCATTGCCCATTCCCGCGAAGCCGTGATGCTGGTGGTGGCCGATGGTATGGGAGGGCATTTGCAAGGTGAGGTGGCCGCACAGATCACCATCGATCTGATGAGCGAACTGTTTTACCAGCAAGCCACGCCGACGCTGTCGCATCCCAACCGCTTTCTGGTCAATGCCATCAGCTCCACCCATCAGGCCATTCTCGACTATGCGGCCGACCAGCGCTTGCCAGAAATCCCCAGCACTACCGTGGTGGCAGCCATCATCCAGCAGGGCATGTTGTACTGGTGTCATGTTGGCGATTCACGCCTGTATCTGCTGGACAGCAAGCAGGGCCTGCTACTGCGCTCGCGTGACCACTCTCAGGTTCAACGCATGATTGATCAGGGCAAGCTCACCGAGGAAGGGGCGCGCACCCATCCGGAACGCAACAAGATCTACAACTGCCTGGGTGCCACTACCGATCCGGATATCGATATTGGCGAGAAGCAGTTCCTGCAGGCCGGTTCTTCCGTGGTGCTGTGCTCGGATGGGTTGTGGTCGCAGATCAGCGATGGAGAAATGGAGAAGGTATTCATTGGCCGTGCTGTTGGCCAGGTGATGCCTGCACTGATGAATGTGGCCGAGCGGCGTGCCGGCAGTGCCGGTGACAATCTGTCGGCGGTAGCGGTAACCCTGCTGGACGATGCTGCAGACATTGCAGGCAAGCCTGATGTGCTGGACACCCTGGTTACTCCGCCACGCCACAGTGGCCGGGTCATCCTGGATCCGAATCTGGAGCTGATGCATCAGGAGATTCTTGCCAGCCGTCTGGCCAGCCCCTCCGGCAAACAGAGCTGATCCGTGTAGTCTGCTGCCCCAATCATTCAGGCTGCGCATGCCGTAAGGCATGCGCAGCGCTTGTTTCATACTGGAATTATCAAGATGCGACCTTCCCAAAGAAATGCCGACGCCTTGCGCGCCATCCGTCTTACCCGCCACTACACCAAGCATGCCGAGGGCTCGGTGCTGGTGGAGTTTGGCGATACCAAAGTCATTTGCACTGCCAGCGTGGATGAATCCGTACCTGGTTTTCTCAAGGGCAAGGGCAAGGGCTGGGTGACGGCCGAATACGGCATGCTGCCGCGCTCCACTGGCAGCCGCATGCGGCGCGAATCGGCTGCTGGCAAGCAAAGCGGTCGTACCCAGGAAATCCAGCGCCTGATTGGCCGCTCACTACGTGCAGTGGTGGATATGGAAAAACTGGGCGAGCGTCAGATCCAGATCGACTGCGATGTCATCCAGGCCGATGGCGGCACTCGTACCGCCAGCATTACCGGTGCCTTTGTTGCCTTGCATGATGCCATCAACGGCCTGATCGCCCAAGGCAAGCTGACACAAAGCCCGCTGCGGGATTTTGTAGCCGCCATTTCGGTTGGTATCCATCAGGGTGAAGCTGTGCTGGATCTGGATTATCTGGAAGATTCGGACTGCGAAACCGACATGAATGTGGTGATGACCGGCAATGGCCGCTTTGTGGAAGTGCAAGGCACGGCGGAAGGCGAACCGTTCAGCGAAGAGGAAATGGCTGCCATGATGCAGCTGGCCAAGAAGGGTATTTGCGAGCTGATCGCCCTGCAACAGCAGGTGCTCGGCGTGTAGCTCAGCCGGCAGTCTGCTGCAGGTATTGCATGAATACAGGGGCTGCGGCCCCTGTTGTCATTTCCTGACGCTGCCTTGCTGGATGAACTGCTGCAGCTGCTGGTAGAACACCGGGCTGGACAGCGCCATATTGTCTTCCTTGTGGCGGCGGGACGCGATCGGGGCCGAGCTCTGGATGCCGATCAGCGTCATGCGGCCATTGATGCTGGCCAGGATGGGCGAGCCGCTATTGCCTTCCAGCGTGTCGCAACGGTGGGTCAGGCGGCCATCAGCCAGCAGCCCGGTGGCTTTGCAGTTGTTATGCACCAGCAGGTGAGTAAGGTCATCCAGCGGGTAACCGCCATTGGTGACCGTGTTATGGATGCCTTGCAGCTGTTGTTTCAGCGCCTGGCTGTCGCCGGCAAACACCGGAATCACCCCGCGGCTGCGGCCCAGAGGTTGGCTGAGCCGGACAAAGGCGAAATCGCGCCCGGCTATTTTTTTGGGGATATAGGTACCGTCCGGGCGGTGTTCCAGCCCGGCCAGAAAGGCCTTGTCCACCTGAACTTCACGAATGGTGCTCTGCTCGCTGTATTCCTTGCCGGCCAGGCCTACCGTAAAGCTGATGGCGGGATCAAAGCGGCCATGCCGGTTGATGAAACAATGACCGGCAGTCACTACCACATCCTCTGCCACCAGGGTGGCGGTGCAGACCAGATGGCTTTTGGTTTCCAGCTGGCCCACGGCTTGCCACAGCCCACTGTCCGGATCGGTCTTGACGCGATCATCTTTGCCAAAGAACAGGATCAGCTGTTCGGCAGTAGGTTTGGCTTGGGCTGCCAACGGCAGCAGACACAGGCTCAGGGCAAGCAGGGCAGATCGCAGCATAAGGTATTTTCCAATGCAATCGGGGCGCCGAAGCGCCCCGAAGGTAAGACTTACAGCCAACCGGGGTCAGCTGTCGATTCCGTGCTGATTACTTGGCAGCGGAAGCGGCTTTTTTAGCCTTTTTTGCCGGAGCGGAAGCTTCAGCGGCTTGGGCTTTCTGAGCGGAAGCGTCAGCTTTCTTGGCAGCGTGCTTTTTAGCGTGGTGCTTTTTAGCGTGGTGCTTTTTGGCAGCGTGCTTTTTGGCCGGAGCGGAAGCGTCAGCAGCTTGGGCTTTCTGAGCGGAAGCGTCTACTTTCTTGGCAGCGTGCTTTTTAGCGTGCTTTTTGTGAGCTTTCTTGGACGGAGCGGAAGCGTCAGCAGCGGAAGCAGCGGCTTGGGCTTTTTGAGCGGAAGCGTCTACTTTCTTGGCAGCGTGCTTTTTAGCGTGCTTTTTGTGAGCCTTCTTGGCCGGAGCGGAAGCGTCAGCAGCGGAAGCAGCGGCTTGGGCTTTCTGAGCGGAAGCGTCTACTTTCTTGGCAGCGTGCTTTTTAGCGTGCTTTTTGTGAGCTTTCTTGGCCGGAGCGGAAGCGTCAGCAGCTTGGGCTTTCTGAGCGGAAGCATCTACTTTTTTGGCAGCGTGCTTTTTAGCGTGCTTTTTGTGGGCTTTCTTGGCCGGAGCGGAAGCGTCAGCAGCTTGGGCTTTCTGAGCGGAAGCGTCCTTCTTAGCCTTTACTTTCTTGGCTTTCTTGGCCGGAGCGGAAGCGTCAGCAGCTTGAGCTTTCTGAGCGGAAGCGTCTTTCTTGGCTACTTTTTTGGCTTTCTTGGCCGGAGCGGAAGCTTCAGCAGCCTGAGCTTTCTGAGCGGAAGCGTCTTTCTTGGCTACTTTTTTGGCTTTCTTGGCCGGAGCGGAAGCT
>NZ_JASLFG010000025.1:0-162588 GCF_030150775.1 Aquitalea sp. | reverse complement strand
CTGCTGAGGAGGCGAACTATACCGCCACGACCTACCTTCGTCAACACTTTGTGCGAAGAAATCTTCACATTCTGCCAACATCCCGTCCTGCGGCACGCTAAGTGACTGAGGTACAAAGGCTTATGCGATGGGGGTTTTATTTTTGTGCCATGGGGGTGTGCCAGGTGCACGCGTTTCGGTATTGCGAGGATGGTTGATGGTGGCACCAATCCGGCGAAATGTGCTTAATCTCGACAATATAATGCTGATGCCGCACTGCAGCGCTTCTGCTACTCTTTAGCCTTCTGCAAACTGCCCTACTCCGCCTGACGGCGGCATCTGCCATGCTCAAGTTTGATGTATTGATTATCGGTAGCGGTCTGGCCGGCATGACCCTGGCCTTGCATCTGGCTGCCACGCGCAAAGTTGGCCTGATTACCAAACGTGATCTGCTGGAAGGCAGCTCGACCTATGCCCAAGGTGGTATCGCCGCCGTACTGGATACCGAGGATTCGGTTGAGGAGCATATCCGCGATACGCTGATTGCCGGTGCCGGGCTATGTAATGAAGAGGCCACCCGCTTTATCGTCGAACATTCCAAGGAGGCGATTGACTGGCTGATTGCACTGGGTGTGCCTTTTACACGCGATGATACGCACAAGACGGGTTATCACCTGACCCGCGAGGGCGGCCACAGCCATCGCCGCATTATTCATGCGGCGGATGCTACCGGCGCTGCGGTTACTTCTACTCTGGGCCAGAAGATCAAGGCGCATCCGAATATCACCGTGCTGGAAGACTTCATTGCCATCGACCTGATCACCTCACGCAAGCTGGGGCTGGAAGGCAAGCGTTGCTATGGCGTGTACGCACTGGACAAGACACTGGACCAGGTGGTCACCATTGCCGCCAAGCACACCATGCTGGCATCGGGCGGTGCGGGCAAGGTGTACCTCTATACCACCAATCCGGATACAGCGACTGGCGACGGCATTGCCATGGGCTGGCGTGCTGGCTGCCGGGTGGGCAATATGGAATTCATCCAGTTCCATCCCACTTGCCTGTATCACCCGCATACCAAGTCATTCCTGATTTCCGAAGCCGTGCGCGGTGAAGGCGGCATTCTGAAACTGCCGGATGGCACCCGCTTCATGCCGGATCACGATCCGCGTGCCGAACTGGCACCGCGCGATGTGGTGGCCCGCGCCATCGACTTTGAAATGAAAAAGCATGGCCTGGATTGTGTTTATCTGGATATTTCCTACAAACCGGCCAACTTCATCAAAGAGCACTTCCCCAATATCTATGCGCATTGCCTGGAGCTTGGCATCGACATCACCCAGGAGCCGATTCCGGTGGTGCCGGCCGTGCACTTTACTTGTGGTGGCCTGGTGACCGACCTGACCGGCCACACCGATGTGGACGCGCTGTATGCGGTAGGTGAAGTAGCCTGCACCGGTCTGCACGGTGCCAATCGCCTGGCCAGTAACTCGCTGCTGGAATGCCTGGTGATCGGCAAGGCTGCGGCGGAAGATATCCTGGCAGCGCCGGATATTGTCCTGCCGAAGATTCCGGACTGGGATGACAGCCAGGTGACCGATACCGACGAAGAGGTGGTGATTTCGCACAACTGGGATGAGCTGCGCCGCGCCATGTGGGACTACGTCGGCATCGTGCGCACCAACAAGCGCCTGATGCGCGCACTGAGCCGCATCCGCCTGCTATCGGAAGAAATCAACGAGTACTACAGCAACTTCCACGTCACCAACGACCTGATCGAGCTGCGCAATCTGGTGCAGACTGCCGAACTGATCGTACGCTCGGCACTGTTGCGCAAGGAAAGCCGTGGCCTGCACTACAGCCGCGACTACCCGGACATGCTGGAAGAAACACAGGAAACCGTGTTGCAGCCCGCGCAGCACTGAGTGTTACCAAAGCAGAACGGCACCCACGGGTGCCGTTTTTCATTGCAGGCCGTTACCTCGCTGCAATGGCAAGGTAAACCAGAACACGCAGCCGCCGGTAACGCTGGCATTGACGCTGAACTCACCACGGTGGAACTCGACAATTGATCGGCAGATATTCAAGCCAATCCCCATCCCATCCGGCTTGGTGGAATAGAACGGGGTAAACAGCTCGTTCTTGATGTTATCGGCAAGTCCCGGGCCGTTATCGGCCACTTCTACCCGCCAGAAAGCGGCACCGACGGCAGTGCGCACGATAATGTGTGGCCGCCGCGTCTGCGCTTCCACCATGGCTTCGATGGCATTTTTCATCAGATTGAGCAGCACCTGCTCGATCAGCACCGGGTCCATGTCCAGCCGGCAGGCTGTGGCATCCTGCTCGATCACCAGCTGCACGCCAGCCTTGAAGGCCATCATTTCCGCCAGACCAGCCGCGCGCGCCACCACCCGTGCCGGATCGACCGTCTCCAGTTGTGGCTCATGTTTTTTCACAAAGGCGCGGATGCTCTTGATGATTTGCCCAGCCCGCTGAGCCTGCTGACTGATGGCAGACACGGCATCGCGTACCCCGGCGGGCAGTTCCAGGCTTTCCGGCAGCCGCCGCGCCAGCCCGGCTGAATAGGTGGAAATAGCCGTCAAGGGCTGGTTTAACTCATGTGCCAGACTGGAGGCCATTTCCCCCATGGCAATCAGCCGCGAGGTGGTCTGGAAACGCTCCTGCTGCGCCTGCGCCCGCCCTTCTCGCTCGCGCTCTTCCGTGACATCAGCCAGGATGACCAGCCAGGCAGCTTCGCCACTCACCCACTCCAGCCGGCGGCGCTGCAGCTGGAACCACTGCTTGCCATCCTGCAGGGTGAATTCGCTGGCCAGATCATCCTGCTCCGGCTCCTCACGCAGACCCGGCAGCAGCAGGCAGGACGGCGCATCCGGCTCTTCTGCCAGCCACAGGAAGGAAAAGGTTGGGTTGGCATAAAGCAGTTGGCCGCTGCCCTGACTCACCACGCACACTCCGGCTTGCATACCATTGAGCACGGTAAGAAAGCGCTGGTGCGAGGCATTGAGTGCCAGACGCTGGCGTTTGCGCTCGGTGATGTCGAACAGCGCGGCAATCCAGCCGCGGTGGCTGCCATCCCGCTCTATCAGTGGTGTGGCATACAGCCGCACTTCAACAAAATCGCCATTCTGGCAGGCAAAGCGCAATTCGAAGCCCTGCTCCGGCTGCATGCCCTGCCTTACCGCATCCATGGCAGCGCGCATCTGCTGATGATCGCTGGCTGGCCAGAACACATGTGGCGGACGCTGACCCACCAGTTGTTCTGGCGCATAGCCCAGCATCTCGCAAAAAGCACGGTTCACCCGCAGGATTTCGCCTTCCAGGCTGATGGCCACCAGACCGCTCTTCATGCAGTCCTCAATGGCCTGGCGCAAGGCCACCTCGGTGGACAGCGCCTGCTCGGCGCGCGAGCGCTCGCGCATATGGCGCCGGATACGCCAGATGGAATACAGCAAGGCCACAGCCAACAGGGTGATCAGGCCGGTGAGTACCGGCAGGGTAAGTCCCAGCCCGGAACGGTAGCTGACGGCACGCAGATACACTCCAAATCCTGGCGGATCAAAGCTGGTCTGGTGGGAGATGCTACCGGGGTGTTCGGACGGGTCGAACTTGCTGGCCAGGGTACGCCCGCCCACGTCGACAAAGCTGATGTAGTTCTTGGAGGCAATCCACCACGGTACCTGCCGGTGCAAGAGCTGATCGAACTGGTACACCAGCCGGATGCTCCCCAGCACCTTTTCATTGGCGATGATGGGCACCGCCAGATCGAAACGGTATTTACCGTCGGCACGGCGGTAGGGCTGGCCATATGATGCGCGGCGCAAACGCGTGGCACGCCACACGGCATCGTATTCGTCACCATGCAAGATCTTGCCCGGCAACACCTGACCGTGTTGATCTCGCAGCAACATGGCGTTTTGGTCGATCTGCTGCACCAGCAGCACTTCCGGGCTTTCACGCATCAGAAATGCCGCACTGGAAATGAAGCGTGCCGGACTCAAGTTGCCATTGGCAATATCCGATGCCACACCCTCGGCCCACTCCTGCTGCCCTTCCATATGCAGCCGCATCGATTGCTCCAGCCACAGTACTTCCTGAATCAGGTTATCCCGCTGCTCATCCACCCAGTCGCGGTAAACCAGATAAAACAGGCCACCCAGTGCCAGCACCAAGGCAATCAGGGTAAGCGAAGTGCCCAGCCACAACAGGCGGGGAGAACGACGACGGGCAAGCAAATCGATAACGTGCATAGGCAGATACGGGAAAACCCCAATGATGAAGTCCCCAATGGCAGGTTGTTGGTGCGCCTTCTACTTTACACGGTATTAACAGCCCGCAGACAAGGGCTGTAATGCAAAGCAAAAACATTCAACGCAAACGGAAACACAAACGGAGAGACTCATGAAACTGAAGATTGCTGCATTGCTGATCGGTGCTTCCTTTGGTGTAGCTGGCCTGGCTCAGGCTGCTGGTGAAATCGTCATCAAGTTCAGCCACGTGGTATCGCCCGATACCCCCAAGGGCAAGGCTGCAGAATATTTCAAAAAGCTGGCGGAAGAGCGTACCCATGGCAAGGTCAAGGTACAGGTTTATCCCAACAGCCAGCTTTACAAGGACAAGGAAGAACTGGAAGCCCTGCAACTGGGTGCGGTTCAGATGCTGGCCCCGTCGCTGGCCAAGTTTGGCCCGCTGGGCGTGAAGGAATTTGAAGTTTTCGACCTGCCGTATGTGTTCGACAACTACGACGAAGTGAACAAGGTGATGCACGGTGCCATCGGCAAGCAATTGCTGGGCAAGCTGGAAAGCAAGGGCATCAAGGGCCTGGCCTACTGGGATAACGGCTTCAAGAACTTCTCTTCCAACAAGCCGATCCGCACCCCGTCCGACCTGAAGGGCATGAAGATTCGTATCCAGTCCTCCAAGGTGCTGGAAGAAGAAATGCGTTCGGTAGGCGCACTGCCGCAGGTGATGGCCTTCTCCGAAGTCTATCAGGCGCTGCAAACCGGCGTGGTGGATGGCACCGAACTGGAAGCCTCCAACCTGTACACCAGCAAGGCTTATGAGGTGCAAAAGAACCTGACCCTGACCCAGCACGGCTTCCTGGGCTATGCCGTCATCGTCAACAAGAAGTTCTGGGACGGCCTGCCGGCTGATGTACGTACCCAGCTGGATGGCGCGATTGTCGATGCCTCCAAGTACGCCAATGACATCGCCAAGAAGGAAAACGACCGCGCGCTGGCCGCCATCAAGGCTTCCGGCAAGACCCAGGTCTATACCCCGACCGCAGCCGAACGCACTGCCTTCAAGAAAGCCATGCTGCCGGTACACACCAAGATGGCCGACCGTATCGGTCCTGATCTGCTGAAGGCGATTTACAAAGAAACCGGCTTCAATCCCAACAACTGATCCATCCTGAATCGAGCGTGCGTGCAAGCCTGCACCCACGCTCTTTTTGCGAAAAGAGAACAATCATGCTGAAATTCCTCGACCATCTGGAGGAGTGGATGATTGCCCTGTTGATGGGAAGCGCTACCCTCATCACCTTTGTTGCCGTGCTTCACCGCTACGGCTCGGGCATCGAAACCCTGCAACCCTATCTGGCCCACATCAATATGGCGTGGGCGCAGGAACTCACCATCTACCTGTTTGTATGGATGGCCAAATTTGGTGCGGCCTACGGTGTGCGTACCGGCATCCACGTGGGCGTGGACGTGTTGATTAACCGCCTGTCGGACAAGACCCGTGCCAAATTCATCATTTTCGGCCTGCTGGCTGGCGCGCTGTTCACCGGCGTCATCGCCGTGCTGGGTGGCAATTTTGTCTGGGAAATCGCCCATACCGACCAGACATCGCCCGATCTGGAAGCACCGATGTGGCTGGTCTACCTGGCCATCCCCTGCGGCTCTACCCTGATGTGTTTCCGCTTCCTGCAAGTGACGTGGAACTTCATCAAGACTGGCACCCTGCCCAAGCACGACCATGGCCATGTTGAAGGCATTGAAGAAGGTGCCGAAGACCTGGACAACCTGCACCCGCACGACCTGAACCACGGAGGCAAGCACTAATGACCACCCTCATCATTTTCGGTCTGCTGCTTACCCTGATGCTGACCGGCATGCCGATCTCCATCTCGCTGGGTCTGACGGTACTAACCTTCTTGTTCACCATGACTGAAGTTCCGATCGAATCGGTGGCGCTCAAGCTGTTCACCGGGATCGAGAAGTTCGAAATCATGGCGATTCCCTTCTTCATTCTGGCCGGCAACTTCCTGATGCACGGCGGCGTGGCCAAACGGATGATCCGCTTTGCCACCACCCTGGTGGGCCACTGGTATGGCGGTCTGGGCCTGGCCGGCGTAGTGTCCTGCGCACTGTTTGCCGCCATTACCGGTTCGTCCGTTGCCACCGTAGTGGCGGTGGGTTCCATCATCCTGCCGGCCATGGTCAAGCAAGGTTATCCGCAGCGCTTTGGTGCCGGGGTGATCACCACCTCCGGCGCGCTGGGCATTTTGTTCCCGCCGTCCATCAACCTGGTGATGTACTCGATTGCCACCGCCGGCATGGACGTGACCGGCCCGAATGGCATGAGTGTCTCCACAGCCTCGGTAGGCCAGCTGTTCATGGCGGGCGTACTGCCCGGCCTGTGCCTGTCGGTACTGCTGGGACTGACCACCTGGTATCGCGCCAAGAAGTTTGACTACCCGCGCCTGCCACGTGCCAGTTGGGGCGAGCGTCTGCAAGCCTTCCGCGAATGCGTGTGGGGTCTGTTGCTGATCGTGCTGGTGATTGGCGGTATTTACAGCGGCATCTTCACTCCGACCGAAGCCGCGGCCATGGCTGCCGTGTACGCCTTCATCATCGCGGTGTTCGTCTACAAGGATATGGGGCTGAAGGATGTGCCGCGCGTGCTGATCAATGCTGCGTCGATGAGCTCGATGCTGCTGTACATCATCACCAATGCGGTACTGTTCTCCTTCCTGATGGCATCCGAGCAGATTCCGCAAGCCATGGCCGCCTGGATGACGGCGCAGGGCCTAGGTGTGGTGGCCTTCCTGTTGCTCACCAACATCCTGTTGCTGGCGGCCGGTAACTTCATGGACCCATCGGCCATTGTGCTGATCATGGCGCCCATCCTGTACCCGGTGGCAGTCAAGCTGGGAGTGAATCCGGTACACTTCGGCATTCTGATTGCAGTCAATATGGAAGTGGGCATGTGCCATCCGCCGGTGGGGCTTAACCTGTATGTCGCCTCCGGCATCACCAAAATGGGCATTACCGAGCTGACCGTGGCCGTGTGGCCGTGGCTGCTCACCATGCTGGGCTTCCTGATCGCAGTGACATATCTGCCCGGTATCTCGCTGTGGCTGCCCCGAATGTTAGGTATGATGCAATAAAAGCAGGACAGGACAAACAACGCGGCAGAGGTGAAAACCTCTTGCCGCGTACTTTGTCTGACAGGACCATAGCCCCGACAGAGGGTTAGCCCTTATAATAATCAGCTAAATTATTCAAAACGACCATAAGAAACCACCCAGGAGTTCACGAATGGACGAGCAACTGCGCCAAGCCGCACTCGATTTCCACCAGTTTCCTCAGCCCGGCAAGATCCAGGTATCCCCGACCAAACCGCTGGCAACCCAGCGCGATCTGGCCCTAGCTTACTCCCCCGGTGTGGCCGCCCCGTGTGACGCCATCGTGGAAGATCCGCTCAATGCCTACAAGTACACCGCACGCGGTAATCTGGTAGCCGTTATCACCAACGGTACCGCCGTGCTGGGCCTGGGCAATATCGGCCCGCTGGCCGGCAAGCCGGTGATGGAAGGCAAGGGTGTGCTGTTCAAGAAATTTGCCGGCATCGACGTTTTCGACATCGAACTGAACGAAAACGACCCGGACAAGCTGGTAGACATGATCTGTGCGATGGAGCCGACTTTCGGCGGCATCAACCTGGAAGACATCAAGGCCCCCGAGTGCTTCTACATCGAGAAGAAGTGCCGCGAACGCATGGGCATTCCGGTCTTCCATGACGACCAGCACGGCACCGCCATCGTGGCTGCTGCCGCAGTGCTGAACTCGCTGCGCCTGGTCAACAAGGACATCGCCAATGTGCGCGTGGCTGCATCCGGTGCCGGCGCTGCCGCCATCGCCTGCCTCGACCTGCTGGTGGCCCTGGGCGTGAAACGCGAAAACATCACCGTTTGCGACTCCAAGGGTGTGATCTACCAGGGCCGTGACGAAAAGCTGGATGAATCCAAGCAGCGTTACGCCATTGCCGACAACGGCAAGCGCAAGCTGGCCGATGCCATGGTTGGCGTCGACATCTTCATGGGTCTGTCCGGCCCGCGTCTGGTCACCCAGGACATGGTGAAAACCATGGCGGCCCATCCGGTGATTCTGGCCATGGCCAACCCGGAACCGGAAATCCTGCCGCCGCTGGTGAAGGAAGTGCGCCCGGATGCCATCATCGGCACCGGTCGTTCCGACTTCCCCAACCAGGTCAACAACGTGCTGTGCTTCCCCTTCATCTTCCGTGGTGCGCTGGACGTTGGTGCCACCACCATCAATGAAGAAATGAAGCTGGCCACCGTCCGCGCCATTGCCGACCTGGCCATGGCCGAGCAGTCCGACGTAGTGGCAACTGCCTATGGCGACGAAGAGCTGTCCTTCGGCCCGGAATACGTGATTCCCAAGCCCTTCGACCCGCGCCTGATCGTGAAGATCGCCCCGGCCGTGGCCAAGGCTGCAATGGATTCCGGCGTAGCTACCCGCCCGATCCAGGACTTCGACGCCTACGTCGATCAGCTCACCCAGTTCGTGTACAAGACCAATCTGTTCATGAAGCCGGTGTTCTCGCAAGCCAAGAAGGAAAGCAAGCGTGTCGTGCTGACCGAAGGCGAAGACGAGCGCGTGCTGCACGCCACCCAGGAAATCGTGCTGGCCGGCCTGGCCAAGCCCATCCTGATCGGCCGTCCGAGCGTGATTGAAAAGCGTATCGAAAAGCTGGGTCTGAAGATGGAGATCGGCAAGGACTTCGAGCTGGTCAACAACGAATCCGACCCGCGCTTTGCCGAATACTGGAAGGACTACTACAACCTGATGAAGCGCAAGGGCGTTTCGCAGGAGCAGGCCCGTCGTCGCGTCATCGGCAACACCACCCTGATCGGTGCGCTGATGGTACGCCGTGGCGATGCCGATGCCATGATCTGCGGTACTTACGGTACTTACCGTCAGCACTTCGAAATCGTGGAAACCGTGCTCGGCTACAACAACGCCGACAAGGTGGCCGCTGCCATGAACGCGCTGATCCTGCCGACAGGCAACATCTTCATCACCGACACCTATGTTAATGCCAAGCCGGATGCAGTCCAGCTGGCCGGCATCACCAAGATGGCGTCGGAAGCCATGAAGCGTTTCGGTATCGCACCGAAGGCCGCCCTGCTGTCCAACTCCAGTTTCGGCACCATCAACGGCGAGTCCGCCGACAAGATGCGTACTGCGCTGGAACTGATCCGCGACGCCCAGCCTGACCTGGAAATCGACGGCGAAATGCAGGGCGATGCCGCCCTGGTGGAAGCCATCCGTACCCAGGCCATGCCGGAAACCACGCTGAAGGGTTCGGCCAACCTGCTGATCATGCCGAACGTGGAAGCCGCCAACATCAGCTACAACCTGCTGCGTGTTTCGGCCTCTGACGGCGTGACCATCGGCCCGATCCTGATGGGCATGAGCAAGCCGGTACACATCCTGACCCCGATTTCCTCGGTACGTCGCATCGTCAACATGGTAGCCCTGGCGGCCGTGGATGCGCAGGTAGCAGCCAGCAACAGCTAAGCTGTCGTCTTTGGTCTTATACTGAACGGGCAAGCCAGCGCTTGCCCGTTTTTTTATGATGACAAGGAGAGCCTGCCATGAGCGCCGATTTCAATCCCACTGATCCATTCGCCATGTTCCGCCAGTTCTGGCAAACTGCCACCCCGGCCAGCGCCCAGCCTTTCCTGCCGCCAATGAGCGAAGAAGAAATCGACCGCAAACTGGCAGAACTGCGCGTAGTGGAAGGCTGGCTGACCATGAATCTGGGCATGCTGTCCATGCAGATGAAAACGCTGGAAATGCAACGCGCTGCCATGGTGGCCCTGAAACCGCGCGAAGAAAAAAAGTAAACTGTCACAGAAAGTAAACCGTCACAAACGGTAACGACGACGGGACAAGCCGGCCAAAGACGCCGACACCCGGATAAACAATAATGCATTTCCGTGCATGAACGCTTTTAGAAGAACTCTGTGTGAAAACTATCGAATCACCTTCGAGGCCTCACCCTGTCCGGCTGCTGGGACAACTGGCCAGTGGCGACTTTTCCCGGCGCGATTATCTGGATGAGCGCAAGAACCGCATCAAGCTGGTATTGCGCAGCCTGCTTTCCCTGTCCAGCAGCTACCGCTGGCTGAGCTATCTGAGTAGCCAGCCGCTCTTGCTCGACTACCTGAAACTGGCTCCACGCCTGTCGCAAAAGTTGCACCGGCCTTATCTGCACCGCAGCCTGGGCAATACGGCAAAAGTGGAAATGTTGCAGCAACACTATGGCCGGATACTGCAACTGCCAGCCCATGTCCGCAGCCAATTGCTGTCGCTGGAAAATATCTGCATCGCCAGCGTTAGCGGCAAGGACGACAGCAGTTTCAGCTGGGTGCTTGGGCACAACCACTATTTCGACAAGGAAGGCGAGCTATCACTGCAGTTTCTCGATAGCCAGCAGGTGGCACTGGCCACCCTCACCTTCACCCTGTGCCAGTATCAGGGTCAGCCGGTGGCGCTGGTTGGCGGCTTGCAAGGCCCGCGCAAGGAATTTGGCCATGAGTGCATCCGCACCGCCACCAAGGCCTGTCACGGTCTGTTTCCCAAACGGCTGGCACTGGAAGCACTGACGGTCATTGCCCGCGAAATGGGCTGCCAGCAAGTGCTGGCCGTGTGCAAGGACAGCCATATTTACAGCTCCTGGCGCTACCGCAAGGAATTCCAGGCCGATTACGACAGTTTCTGGCTGGATATCGGTGCCGAGAAAATCAATACCGAATACTTCCGCATCCCCTTCCCCATTCCGCGCAAGCCAATGGAGGAAATTGCCAGCAAGAAGCGCAGCGAATACAACCGCCGCTATGCCTTGCTGGACGAGATGGCAGAAAAAATCAGCCACGCCTTGCGTTGAGCCTTGCCAAGAAAAAAGCACCGGACAGGTGCTTTTTTCATTTATATGTCAGCAGCAATCAAGGCCGCTCCAAGGAGAAATCCGCATGCACCAGGGTGTAGGCATCCCCCGCCAGTTTGCCAATGGGGTGCAGTGCCTGCACATCAATCCGGCCATCCTGATACACCGCATCCGCCACATGCACATGGCGGATTTCACCCAGCACCAGCGTACTGCCGCCCGCACCATGTCCAAGGTCGATGCAGCTATGCAGCACACACTCATAGCGCACTGGCGAACGCGCCACGCCTGGTGCCTTTACCAGCCTGCTGCGCACCTTGGACAGGCCTGCCAGATCAAACTCGTCCACTTCAGCCGGATAGGCGGCACAGGACTGATTCATTTCCTCAACCAACTCCTGATTGACAATGTTCACCACAAACTCCCCGGTGGCACGGATATTGGCCAGGCTGTCCTTGTCACTGCCATCCGGCTTTTTCAGGATGGTGACTGCCAGCATAGGCGGATTGAGCCCGGCAACGGTAAAAAAGGAAAACGGTGCCAGATTGGCCACCCCCAGCAAATCCTGGGTACTGAGCCAGGCAATGGGGCGCGGCAACACGCTGCCAGTCAGCAGTTTGTACAGGCTGGTACGATCCAGCTCTCTGACATCACAATCCATTTCTGTCACCGCTTGGCTGATTCTTGATGTCACCATTCTAATGCTGCAACGCAACACAAGAAAAGGTGCAATAGTCGGGACCAAGCACATTGCCGCTAGTGCAGCGCATAAACCAGCTTGCCGGTTTAGCGGCTTTCGGGGCTGAATTATCTTGCCGCACACATGGTGCAGATGTCGCGCTGCCGGTAAAATGTCGGCATGAACGCACCCCGCTTTATCCATCTTCGCCTCCACTCGGAGTTTTCCATCACCGACGGTATTGTCCGCCTCGACGACGCAGTAAAGCGTGCGCAGAAGGACAATATGCCTGCTATGGGCATGTCGGACCTGATGAACCTGTTCGGCATGGTCAAGTTCTACAAGTCCTGCCGCAACAAGGGTATCAAGCCGATTGTGTCGGCTGACATCTGGCTGGAAAACGAGGAAGACCGCGACAAGCCCACCCGCCTGATGCTGACGGTGAAAAACCGCGAAGGATACCGCCGTCTGTGCGAGCTGCTCACCCAGGCCTTCACCCATAACCAGTACCGTGGCCGTGCCGAAATCAAGCGCGCCTGGCTGGAGGCTGGCGACAACAGCAATCTGCTGTGCCTGTCCGGCGCACATATGGGCGATGTCGGGGTGGCACTGGCCATGGGCCAGCGTGAAGAAGCGATGCGCCGGGCGCAGTACTGGGAAAGCCTGTTCCCCGGCAGCTTCTATCTGGAAATCCAGCGTGTGGAAAATGCCCAGGTGGAAAGTGTAGTGCAGGCCACACTATGGCTGGCCGGCGAAACCGGCCTGCCGGTGGTGGCCACCCACCCGATCCAGTTTCTGGACCCGGATGACTTCAAGGCCCATGAAGCCCGGGTTTGCATTGCCGAGGGCTATACGCTGGGCGACAAGCGTCGTCCGCGCAATTTCTCCGAATGCCAGTATTTCCTGTCCACAGAACAGATGCTGGAGCGCTTTGCCGACATTCCGGAAGCGCTGGAAAACACGGTGGAAATTGCCAAACGCTGCAATATTTCCGTGGTGCTGGGCAAGAACTACCTGCCGCTGTTCCCCACGCCGGAAGGCATGACGCTGGATGATTTCCTGGTGTACGAAGCCAAGCGCGGGCTGGAAGTGCGGCTGGAGCAGCTGTTTCCCGACCCGGCCGAGCGCGAGGCGCGCCGCCCGGAATACGATGCCCGGCTGAAGTTCGAGTGCGACACCATCATCCAGATGGGTTTCCCCGGTTACTTCCTCATCGTGGCGGACTTTATCCAGTGGGGTAAGGGCAATGGCTGCCCGGTAGGCCCGGGCCGGGGTTCCGGTGCCGGTTCGCTGGTGGCTTACAGCCTGAGCATTACCGACCTCGACCCGCTGCGTTACGCCCTGCTGTTCGAGCGTTTCCTGAACCCGGAACGGGTATCCATGCCCGACTTCGACGTGGACTTCTGTCAGGAAAACCGCTGGCGCGTGATCGAATACACCCGGCAGAAATACGGCGAAGAAGCCGTGAGCCAGATCGCCACCTTCGGCACCATGTCGTCCAAATCGGTAATCCGCGATGTGGGCCGGGTACTGGACCTGCCCTTTGGCCTGTGCGACCGCCTGTCCAAGCTGATTCCGCTGGAGGCCAACAAGCCGCTGGGTCTGGAAAAGGCCATGGAAGTGGAGCCGCAAATCGGTGAAGTCATTGAGTCGGAAGGTGCCAATGAACTGATCGAACTGGCGATGAAGCTGGAAGACCTCACCCGCGGCATCGGCATGCACGCCGGTGGTGTGTTGATTGCCCCCGGTCGCCTGACTGACTTCTGCCCGCTGTATATTGCCAGCGCTGATGGTGCATCACCGGTATCGCAGTTCGACAAGGACGACGTGGAGCAGATCGGCCTGGTGAAGTTCGACTTCCTGGGCTTGCGCAACCTCACCATCATCGAACTGGCCCAGCGCTATATCAAGCAGGTGAGCAATGAAGATGTGGACGTCGCCCATCTGCCGCTGGACGATGCCGACGCCTACAAGATTTTTGCCAGCGCCAACACCACCGGCGTGTTCCAGTTTGAATCCTCCGGCATGAAAAAAATGCTGGTGGAAGCCAAACCCAGCAAGTTTGAAGAAATTATCGCCTTCGTGGCCTTGTACCGTCCGGGCCCGATGGACCTGATTCCCGACTTCATCCAGCGTATGCACGGTGCCAAGTTCGAATACCTGCACCCGCTGCTGGAGCCGGTACTGGCACCGACTTACGGCATCATGGTGTATCAGGAACAGGTGATGCAGTCCGCCCAGGTGATTGGCGGTTACTCGCTGGGCGGTGCCGACTTGCTGCGCCGCGCGATGGGT
This sequence comes from Aquitalea sp., assembly GCF_030150775.1. Lineage (NCBI taxonomy): Bacteria > Pseudomonadati > Pseudomonadota > Betaproteobacteria > Neisseriales > Chromobacteriaceae > Aquitalea > Aquitalea sp. The sequence goes on along the minus strand of NZ_JASLFG010000025.1, from coordinate 148,415 downwards.
AAAAAGAAGGTGGAGGAGATGGTGGCGCAGCGCGCCATGTTCGTGCAGGGTGCCGCCAAGCAGGACATCCCGGAATCCAAGGCCAACGAAATCTTCGACTACATGGAGAAGTTTGCCGGCTACGGTTTCAACAAATCCCACGCCGCCGCCTATGCGCTGGTGGCCTACCATACGGCTTGGCTCAAAGCACATCATTGTGCCGCCTACATGGCCGCCACCATGTCCACCGAACTGGACAATACCGACCAGCTCAAGGTGTTCTATGACGACGCCACCGACGCCAAGAACGGCCTGCGCTTCTTGCCGCCGGACGTCAACCATAGTTTCTACCGCTTTGTGCCGGTCAGCCGCCAGGAAATCCGCTACGCACTTGGTGCCATCAAGGGCAGCGGCGAGTCAGCAGTCGACCATATCGTAGCGGTGCGAGAAGCCAGCGGGCCCTACACCAGCCTGTTTGATTTCTGCCAGCGCACCGACAAGAAGCTGGTGAACAAGCGGGTGATCGAAGCACTGATCCGTGCCGGTGCCTTCGACAGCATTGAGCCCAACCGCGCCCTGCTGTTTGCCAACGTAGGCTTGGCCATGGAAGCAGCCGATCAGGCCCATGCCAATGCCAATCAGGGCGGCCTGTTCGATATGTTTGGCGACGATGTGGCGCCGGCGGTAGAGATGGTGGCCACCCGGCCATGGAGCGATGCCGTCAAACTGGCGGAAGAGAAGGTTGCCATCGGCTACTACCTGTCCGGCCACCCGTTCTCCGCTTATGCGCAGGAAGTGCGCGCCTTCATCAAGACCACGCTATCGCGCCTCTCCCCACGCAAGGAACCGCAACTGCTGGCCGGCTTTGTCACCGGCATCCGCGTCAAGATGGGCAATCGCGGCAAGATGGCCTTTGTCGAACTGGACGACGGCAGCAGCAAACGTGAAATCAGCCTGTTTGGTGACAGCTATGAAGTCAACCGCAACAAGCTGAAAGAGGACATCGTGCTGGTGGTGCAAGGCAAGGTGATGGAAGATGCCTTCTCCGGTGGTCTGCGCATCATGGCCGATCGCATTTACGACCTGGGCGAGGCACGCAGTTGCTTTGCCCGTGGCCTGTCCTTGCAGATGAACGGCAATGCCGATGTCAATCGGCTGAAAACCTTGCTTACCCCCTACCGTGACGAAGACAACGGCGGCCTGGTCCGCATCAGCTACAGCAATCCACAAGCCCGGGCGGATATCGCCCTGTCGCAAGGCTGGGCGGTACGGCTGGACGACAGCCTGTTACTGGCCTTGCAGGACTGGTTGGGTGAAACTGCCGTCAAGGTGTTGTGGTAGCGCCTGACTGCCACCTGGCCGTACCGGGCTGTCCGGTACGGCACTTCATCCGGCAATACTTATTCATGAATCAGCCGCCATGTATGTTTGGCTCCACGCCATCCACACCGTAAGCTTTACATGATTCAGGCCGAACCGAGAGCGGGACTGATCCCGCCGGGTAACAATCATCAGGTCAAAGGGAAAACATGGACTGGAATCAGGAACTGGGCACCAGTATTGTCTGGGTTGCCAAAGCCTATGGCATCACCTGCCTGCTGTTTATCCTTGCCGTCTGGAGCCTGACCCGGCTCACCAGTTGGGGCCGGCAGTTCTGGCAGCTCAGCGGTGGCTACTTCAGCCTGCAACGCAGCAGCAAACCCTTGCTGGCCCTGGCGCTGATTCTGCTGCTCACCCTGGCGGGCGTGCGGCTGGATGTGGTGCTGTCCAACTGGAGCAACGGGCTATATACCTCGCTGCAGCAACTCAATGAAAGCCTGTTCTGGAGCTTTGTCCGCATTTTCTGCATTCTGGCCAGCCTGCATGTGCTGCGCAGCCTGTTCAGCTTTTACGTCAACCAGAGCTTTTCCATCCACTGGCGCGCCTGGCTGAACGAGCAATTACTGCAAAAACTGCTGCAGCACGACGCTTTCTACCGTCTGCAATACTTGCCGCAACACAGCGACAACCCCGACCAGCGTATCCAGCAGGATGTCAGTAGCTTTGTCAGCAGCTCGCTGGGACTATCCATGGGTGTGGTCAGTGCCCTGGTTTCCACCCTGGCCTACACACTGATCCTGTGGAACCTGTCCGGCCCCTTGCAGTTGCTGGGCGTGGAAATACCGCGCGCCATGGTATTTGCCGTATTTGTGTATGTGCTGATTGCCACCGTGCTGGCAGTAAAGATAGGCCGACCGCTGGTACGGCTCAACTTCCTCAACGAGCAGTACAACGCCAACTACCGTTACCTGCTGGTGCGGCTGCTGGAATACGCGGAAAGCATTGCCTTCTATGCCGGGGAACAGGTGGAAGGCATGCTGCTGCGCAGCCGCTTTGGCCAGATCATCCACAACAACTGGCGCATCGTGTTCCGGTCGCTGAAATTCCAGGGCTTCAACCTGATTGTCAGCCAGACCGCCGTGGTGTTTCCGCTCATCGTGCAGGCCCATCGCTTTTTCTCCAAGCAGATTACCCTGGGCGATCTGATGCAAACCTCCGGTGCCTTTGGCACACTGCATGACAATCTGTCCTTCTTTCGCAATGCCTACGACGATTTTGCCGGCTACCGTGCCGTGCTCAACCGTCTGTCTGGCTACTGCGACTCCATGCAGGAGGCTGCGGCGCTGCCACGGCCCGATATACAGCCGGATGGCAAGCGGCTGGCACTGGAAAACTTCTGCCTGCAGGCTCCGGACGGGCGCAAACTACTGGAGCAGGTTGATCTGGACATCCATAGCGGCAGCGCGCTGCTGATCCGCGGCGCATCCGGCTCGGGCAAAACCACGCTGCTGCGCAGCCTGGCCGGGCTATGGCCCTATAGCAGCGGTCGCATCATCCGTCCTGAGCACGGGCTGATGTTCCTGGCGCAAAAGCCTTACCTGCCGGGCGGCAGCTTGCGTGATGCGCTGTACTATCCAGCCACGCCCCCCGCCGGGGATAGCCAACAGGCAATAACGGTACTACAGGCCGTACAACTGGGACATCTGCAAGCACGGCTGGACGAGGAGCGCGACTGGAGCCAGACGCTGTCACTGGGCGAACAGCAGCGCCTGGCTTTTGGTCGCCTGCTGCTGAACAAACCGGATATTGCCTTTCTGGATGAAGCTAGCTCGGCGCTGGATGAAGGGCTGGAAGACGCGATGTACCGGCTGCTGCGCCAGCAATTGCCCGCCACCACCATTGTCAGCGTGGGCCACCGCAGCAGCCTGCTGCAATATCATCAGCAGCAACTGCATATTCTCGGCCAGGGTCGCTGGCAGCTACTTGAGCAGTAACAATCGGCCAGAGCAAACTGAAAACGCAGCGCAATTATCGCTGCGTTTTTTATTGTCCGCCCCATTTCAACAACAGGCCGCACCGTGTCAGTACACAGCACCACCGCGTTGGTGACCCCCTGTTCAAAAAATAAATAAATCATTGATTTTTATTGACTTATTAAAAAATAACCTTAGTAAGAATGTAAGAATTCCCTGTAATCGTCATAATTCGATGCTATACGTATACATACGTAGCGATTGCCATGCCCCAGCATGCACAGACAACGATAAAACGATTTCTTCGCAAGGATATCCCTCATGACCATCATCAGACGCCTCATCCTGACCCTGGCCATTGCCCTTTTTGCCTTGCTTCTGGTCGGTGGCTTCGGAGCCTACCAGCAGAAACAGGCCAGCAACCGCTTTGAAGACACCATCACCAACCTTGCCCCCAGCATCCGCGACCTGAACGGCATGGTTTATGCCTTCATGGATATCCGTGGCTCGGTCACCCGGCATTCGGTATCGCATACCACCGGGGAAAAGGCTGCTGCCGAAGCCATGTCCGGCGAAGCCGACAAAAAGCTGGACGACCTGATCAATGACTACGAGAAAAACCTGATCGCCGACGATCACGACCGCCAGCTGCTGCAGGATGACAAGGCCAAGCTGGCCGCCTACCGTGCTGAGCGTGGCAAGTACTTCGCCATGTCCAACAGCGGTAAGGACGACCTGGCCGATGCCATGCTGCGTGATGGCCCGCTCAACACAACCAGCAGCGAGTTCCGCAAGGCACTGAATGCCCACACCGAGTACAACCTCAAACTGGCCAATGACACACTGGAAACCAATAAGACCGCCTACAATGCAGCCCTGCTGCAAAGCGCCAGCCTGATCGGCATTGTGCTGGTGGTGGTGCTATACATGGGCAGCGTGCTGTACCGTGTAATCAGCGGCGGCTTGTCCTCCATTCAGCAAACCATGCAGAGCATTAACCAGTCGCTGGATTTCACTCAGCGTGTGCCCGTGGTTCGGCAGGATGAAATCGGCCTGACCGCCATGGCCTTCAACAACTTGCTGGAAGGCTTGCAGCACAGCCTGAAATCCATCATGGAAGGAGCCCACTCTGTCGCATCTGCCTCGCAGAACCTGTCGCAAACCGCTACTCAGGTGGCTGCAGCAGCGGATGCCCAGTCCTCCTCCTCTGCCAATATGGCCGCCACCATCGAGCAGATGACGGTCAGCGTCAACCATGTTGCCACCCGTGCCGAAGAATCACGCGACCTGGCACACAGTGCCGGCACACTTGCACATCAGGGCTCCACCACCATCAGCCAGACCATTAACGACATCCGTGACATTTCCAGCGCGGTGGACAGCGCCGCCAACAGCATTCGCGAACTGGACACCTACAGCGCCCAGGTTGATACCGTGGTGGGGGTAATCAAGGATATTGCCGATCAGACCAATCTGCTGGCGCTCAATGCTGCCATTGAGGCCGCACGCGCAGGGGAAATGGGACGCGGTTTTGCCGTGGTGGCCGATGAGGTACGCAAACTGGCCGAACGCACCAGCAGCTCCACCCAGGAAATTTCATCCACCATCAATGCCATGCGTGATCGCTCTCGGCTGGCTACCGAGCAGATGCATTCAGCTGAAGAACTGGTACGCAACGGGGTTGAGCGTGCCGACCACGCCGATGGTGCCATCAAGCAGATCGGCGATGCCACCGGCAACACCGTGCACATGGTCAGTGAAATATCTGATGCCATCAAGGAACAGGGCAAGGCCACCAACAATATTGCGGTACAAGTCGAGCAGATTGCCCAGATGACGGAAGAAGCCTCGTCCGCCGCCCAGGAAGCAGCCAGCAGCGCACAGCATCTGGACGCGTTGGCCCGCCAGCAGATCAGCACCCTTAGCCAGTACCGGCTGTAAATCTGCCTCAGCAAAGCAAACGGGCCGCCGGACATACTCTGGCGGCCTTGTCATTGGCAACGGCAAAAAAGAAACCCGTCCAGCCTGCGAACGGGTTATTCACCTTCCCCGGTGAAAGGCTGCTTACGCCAGTCGCTGCGTAAGCAGTACCGGAGTTATAGCTCCGTTTCATTATCCCCGTGCAACAAATGCAAGCCAAAACGCCTGTTACAGGACAGACTGGCTTGACCCTGCTGCTTGGCGACCATTAACATAAACAAATGTTTGCAATACGGACACTTGTTTATGACTGAGCGCGAGCAGGAAATTATGCAGCTACTGCGTCAGGACCCGCTGATTCCCCAGCAAGAACTGGCTGATCAGCTAAGCATCAGCCGCTCCGCCGTGGCCGGTCACATCATGAAGCTGATGCAAAAAGGCCATATCCTGGGCAAGGGCTACATTCTGGCCGATACCCCCTACGTGGTGCTGCTGGGGGGAGCCAATATGGATATCCGCGGCAGTACCAGCAACAGTCTGCGCCAGGGCGATTCCAATCCGGGACGTGTCAGTTGCTCACCCGGTGGCGTGGCACGCAATATTGCCGAGAATCTGGCCAGACTGGGAGCGGACTGCCGCCTGATCAGTGCCGTGGGGGATGATCTGTATGGCCGTGCCCTGCTGGAATCCACCCAGCGCGCCGGGGTAGATGTGCGCCCGGTGCTGCTGCTGCCGGATGCAGCCACCTCCACCTACCTGTCCCTGCATGGTCCGGATGGCGATATGGCCATCGCCATCAACGACATGGAAATCCTGGCACGACTGGACGCCGCCCGCCTCGCCCCGCAGCGCGAACTGGTACGCCACGCCGGGCTGATCATGGCCGATGCCAACCTGTCGGCAGAGGCGCTGGCCTGGCTGTTTGCAGAGGCAGGCGACACCCCGGTTTTCATCGACACGGTATCGGCCTTCAAGGCCGAACGCATCCGCCCCTGGTTGGGGCAGATCCACACCCTGAAACCCAACCGGCTGGAAGCCGCCACCCTGTCAGGCCTGCCGCTGGATCAGGCCAGCCATGCCCCCGCCGTTGCCAACTGGTTCCATCAGCAGGGCGTAGTACAGGTCGTCCTCAGCCTGGCCGGGGACGGCGTGTACTACAGCAGCGCGGCGGCTCAGGGCTGGAGTCCGGCTCCAGCAGTGGAAATCATCAACACCACCGGAGCTGGCGACGCCCTGATGGCAGGCCTTGCCTGGGGCTGGCTGCAACAGCAAGCACTGGACGAGACCGTTAGGTTTGCCCAGGCCTGCGCAGCGCTGACGCTGGGCTGCACTGCCACCAACAATCCAACACTGTCGCTGGCAGCGGTCCAGCACATGTGCACTACCCTGCAATACGCGGAGCAATCATGAAGCAAAACAGCCATCTTGATATTCACCCGGAAGTCGCCGCCGCACTGGCCACTGGCCAAGCGGTCGTTGCACTTGAATCCACCATCATTTCGCATGGCATGCCCTACCCGCAGAACGTTGCTACCGCCCTGCAGGTAGAAGCGGAGGTGCGCGCCCATGGTGCCGTACCTGCCACCATCGCCATCATTGACGGTCGGCTCAAGGCCGGCCTGAGCCACGATGAAATCGAACTGCTGGGAAAACGCGGCCGCGAAGTGGTCAAGGTCAGCCGTCGCGACCTGCCTTTTATCGTGGCCGCACGCCAGACCGGTGCCACCACGGTTGCCTCCACCATGATCATCGCCGCCATGGCCGGCATCCGTGTGTTTGCCACCGGCGGCATCGGCGGCGTACACCTCGGTGCCGAAACAAGCTTCGACATCTCGGCGGATCTGCAAGAACTGGCCCAGACCGCAGTCACCGTAGTGTGTGCCGGTGCCAAGTCGATTCTGGACCTGGGTCTGACGCTGGAATATCTGGAAACCCATGGCGTACCGGTAGTAGGTTTCCAGACCAACACTCTGCCTGCCTTCTTCACCCGCGAAAGTGCATTCAAGGTGGACTACCGCCTGGACCACCCGGCTGACATCGCCGCCGCGATGCAGGCAAAGTGGGCGCTGGAACTGAAGGGAGGCATGGTGGTGGCCAACCCCATTCCCGCGGAATACGCCATGCCGGCTAACAAGATAGACAGTGCCATCAGCCAGGCACTACAGGAGGCCGACGATCAAGGCATCCGCGGCAAGGAATCCACCCCCTTCCTGCTGGCACGGGTGTGCGAGCTGACTGGTGGCAACAGTCTGGCATCCAATATCCAGCTGGTGCTAAATAACGCTCGCCTGGCAGCAGCCATCGCACGCGAGTACTGCCTGCAGTCAGCCTGAAGATGCAGACCAGCCCCTGCAGCCCACATGGTTGACGCCGGTGGGCTGCAGCGGTGTAATCCCTGCCCCACCCACAGGAATACGGCCATGAATACCCAAAGCAATGCCTTGCTGCAGCACTGGCAACAACAACTGCTTACGCTGTTGCAGCAGCAGGCTCCTGACAAAGACGGCGCTCACGACCTGACGCATTTTCACCGGGTATGGGCCGCTGCACGCCACATCATGCTGCAGCATGTCGAAGCCGATGCGCTGGTAGTGCTGGCCGCCTGCTACCTGCACGACCTGGTCAACCTGCCCAAGAATCATCCCCAGCGCGAGCAGGCATCGCGCATGGCAGCAGCCAGGGCCAGCCAGTTGCTGACGGAAAACGGCTTTCCTGCCGAGCGGATCGCAGCCGTGGCCCATGCCATTGAAGCACACAGTTTTTCCGCCAACATCCCGCCACGCAGCATCGAAGCCAAGATCGTGCAGGATGCCGACCGCATGGATGCCTTGGGCAGCATCGGCCTGGCCCGCATGTTCTACACCTCCGGCCGCATGGGCCGGCAGCTGGCACATCCGGACAATCCCTTGGGTCTGGACCGGCAACTGGATGACCGCGAATACGCGCTCGACCATATCGAAGTCAAACTGGCAAAGCTACCGGACATGATGCAGACCGCCGCCGGCAAAGCCATGGCAGCGGAACGACTGGCACGGCTGCTCAGCTTCCGCCAGCAGTTTGTCGAGGAGTGGCTGGCGCGCTAGTCGCTTGTCAGCACGCATGGGCAGCGTGAATAGAGCGGCGTATGATGGGGAAAAAGCTGTCCAATAAAGAAGCTGCCCTGCCGCTGCCTGCTACCTAGCCACAACGGTATTTCCGGGTGCTTCACCAGAGGAGATGTCCCATGGAATACCACTACGGTCGACTGTTTGACCACGTTCATCTGCTTGTGCACGATCTGGCCGCCAGCAAACAGTTTTACCGTGCTGTATTGCAGGTTCTGGGCCGAGACCTGACCGCCGAAGGCCCGGACTACTTCTGGGCCGACGAACTGTTTGTCTCTACAGCGACGAGCGGGCAGCATAGTCATGTCCATCTGGCTTTCCAGACTGGCGATCCGGATTTGCCACAGCGTCTTTTTCAGGCCGGTCTTGCCGCTGGTGGCCAACTGGCCGGTCAGGATGCCAGCGGCCCACGCCTGAAATCCACTCCCCTGCTGCGTGATCCGGACGGCAATTTCATCGAAGCGGTGTTTCACAGTGGCCAACGACCTGCCAAGGCATGCTGTGTGGATGGCCCGGCTCCGTTTACCGTGTGCGAATGACTCCTACGCACCTGCTTGCAGACAAAAAAAGACGGAGGGCATTGCCCTCCGCTCAAGTCTTGTAGCCAGGAGTGTTACAAGAAAACAGTGCACGGCCCACGCTGGCGGGCCGGCATGAAAACCTCAGCTGCTTTACTTCCAGCCTTGCGGGAATTTGTAGCCCGCGTATTTCTTTTTCGCCCAGTCGCTGAAAGCCTTGCTGTTGTAAGCGGCAATCACGTCACGCGCCCACGGCTTACCCGCATCGGCAGCACGCACCACACCCCAGTTGATGTAGGCATAGCTCTTTTCCTGGAAAATGGCTTCGGTCAGCTTGATGCCGGAACTGGTGGCATAGTTGCCATTGATCACAGCAAAATCCACGTCACTGCGCGAACGCGGCAGCTGGGCCGCTTCCAGCTGGACAATCTTCAGCTTCTTCACATTGACAGCGATGTCACGCTCGGATGCAGTCAGCGGATTCACGCCCGGCTTCAGCTTGACCCAGCCCAGATCGCTTAACATCACCAGAGCACGGGCAAAGTTGGACGGATCGTTAGGTGCCGAAATGGTGCTGCCATCCTTGACCTCCTTCAGCGACTTCAGCTTGCCCGGATAAATGCCCAAGGGGGCTGTCGGCACTTGAAACACTTCTTTCAGATTCAGCTTGTGTTCCTTGGCGAAACTGTCCAGATAGGGCTTGTGCTGGAACACGTTCACATCCAGCGCACCTTCCTGCAGTGCCAGATTGGGACGGACATAATCGGTGAACTCCACCAGCTTGACCGCATAACCCTGCTTTTCCAGGATAGGTTTGACCGACTGCTTGACCATGTCGCCAAAGTCACCCACGGTGGTGCCGATCACGATTTCCTTCTTGGCCGGATCTGCAGCCAGAACCGGGCTGGCAACCGCCAGCGACAGCAACGAGGCGGCCAGCGCCTTGATAACGTATCTACGCATGAAAACTCCTTGCAATATCAGGTAAGGGAAGACCGGCCACATGCTGCATGCATCGCAATCTGGCCGGCGATGCCGGGCTGACAGTGCCGCCCGGTCTGGGTATCGGGTTTAACGCTTGTCCAGACGTGCCGCCAGTCGGTTACCGACAAACTGGATGATCTGCACGATCACTACCAGCAGCAGTACCATGGCTACCATCACGTCGGTCTGGAAACGGTAATAACCATAACGGATGGCCAGATCACCAATGCCGCCACCGCCCACCACACCAGCCACAGCGGAATAGCTCAGAAAGCTGATGGTGAGAATGGTGAGGCTGGAAATCAGCCCGGCGCGCGCTTCATTGAGCAGCACCTTGCAGATGATCTGCCAGGGGCTGGCACCCATCGCCTCCGCTGCCTCCACCACACCACGCGGGATCTCACGCAGCGTCTGCTCCACCAGCCGGGCAAAATAGGGAATCGCGGCAATCGACAGCGGGACGGCAGCGGCGACCGGGCCGATGGTGCTGCCCACCAGCAGACGGGTAAACGGCACCAGCGACACCATCAGGATGATGAAGGGGAAGGAGCGTACCAGATTGACCGTCCAGCCCAGCACGCCGTTGATCAGGCGGTTGGCAAACAACTGTCCCGGCTGCGACAGGTAAAGCAAGATACCCAGCGGGCCACCCAGCACAATGGCTGCGGCCAGCCCCACCGCCAGCATCAGCGCGGTTTCGCGGCAGGCCTGCCAGATTTCAGGAGCCATGCCAGACAGGTCGGCCAGTGCCGTGGCAAAAGTCAGTTCTTCCATTACGCAGCCTCCAGCAGGGAACGGGCCAGATCGGAACGGGCATCCACCACACCCGCACTCACCTCCACCACCTCCACCACCTTGCCGGCATCCAGCACGGCAGCACGATGGCAGATGGAACGCACCACGTGCATTTCATGGGTAACGATGACCACGGTGACACCAAAGCGCCGGTTGATATCCTGCAGACAGTCCAGAATGGACTGGGTGGTTTTGGGGTCCAGCGCAGATGTCGGCTCATCAGCCAGGATTACCTTGGGACGCGGTGCCAGCGCCCGGGCTATACCCACGCGCTGTTTCTGTCCGCCGGATAACTGGGCCGGATAGTGCCCGGCACGGTCGGCCAGGCCGACAACGTCCAGACATTCGATCACGCGGCTGGCAATATCAGCCTTGGACCAGCCGGCGATTTCCAGTGGAAAGGCGATATTGTCGGCCACGGTACGGTTGGCCATCAGGTTGAACTGCTGGAACACCATGCCTAGTTGCTGGCGGGCACGGCGTAATGCACGTGCGTCCATGGCGGTCAGGTCCTGACCGGCCACAATGACAGCACCGCTGTCGGGACGCTCCAGCAGATTGATCAGGCGCAGCAGGGTGGATTTGCCCGCACCGGAAAAACCGATCAGGCCAAACACTTCGCCCGGGGCAATAGACAGCGAGGTATCGCAGACAGCATCAAACCAGCCACCATCAGGGCGGCGAAAACGCTTGCCGATATTTTGCAGATGAATCATTCAAATACTCCAGAACGCACAAAGCCCGCCAATGGTTGCGGCGGGCTGTGTGCATGGAATCTTTGAAATGCGGTAAAGATTATATAAGCAGGTACTGAATCAATCCGGGGTCTGCTTACCCACGCTTTAGCTGTTTTACGCCCGCAAGCTGTGTCAAATCGGCGATTAATTTGTGATATTGAACATCAATTTTCGTATTACGTCAAGCCAAGTGCAGCAATCCTGCCAGTAACAAGCAAAAAATGCAGAAAAACGGCAAGTTTAACCTTGAATAGTCAGGATTTCGGCATGGTTTTATCAATCGATAAATACTGATGTTTCATATCGAACAGACCCCCTCCCCCCAACCGACTATGCCGGCAGCAGCGCTGCCGTCAGCGGCAAATGGTCGGACAGACGCGACCAAGGTCGGCCATGCAATACCTCGGCACTGACCACACGCAGACCACGCACATAGATGCGGTCCAGCGGCAATACCGGCAGGCGGGCAGGGAAACTCGGCACGTGCCGGCCACGATGCTGCAGGAAGACCTCCTGCAATCCGGCCTCGCTCAGACAGTCGGAGGCCTCGCCCTGCCAGTCATTGAAATCACCGGCCAGGATGATGGGTACATCCGGCGCAATTGCCTCGCGGATATAGTGCACCAGATTGGCATACTGCTTGCGCCGGTCGCGCGCCAGCAGATTCAGATGCGCACATAAAGCAGCTACCGGCTGGCTCCAGCCCTTGGGCAGCATCATGCAGTGCAATACCCCCCGGCTTTCAAAACGGTTGACCGAAATATCGCGGTTGCACCATTCGATGATGGGATAACGCGACAGTACCGCATTGCCATGATGGCCATGCTCATAAGCGGCATTCAGGCCATACACCACCTTGTGATCCAGCCGCCGCGCCAGATAGTGATGTTGCGGCAGAATGGGCCAGCCCTCGTGCCGCAAGGAACGCAGCAGGTTCTTGCCTTGCACCTCCTGCAGGAACAGCAGATCAGGCGCGAGGGCTTCCAGCGCATGGGCAATCTCGTTGACCCGCAAATGCCGGTTTAGCGGAGACATTCCCTTATGGATGTTGTAGGTAGTGATGTTCAGCGGCTTCATGGGATATCCATAGCGCAAGCAGGGGGTATCGCGCCAGTCAATTATTCAAAAAATGTCAGATTTTGACGCGCGACAAGCAAGGATCGACTTGCACCAATCATACGCAGTCATGCACCAGCATGGAATTTTTGCACCACAAATACGCACTGCATAAAGAACATTGTATGCAATTGCTTACAAATAGCCGCATTTGCAATTATTTTCTGTTAAATGATGGCAAAATCAGGCATGCAATCTACTAGATACGACACCGGCACATACTTGCCACTGTCTTTCAATTGCCGCAGGAGAGCTGTAATGAATCTGACCAGTCATCGCATGGCCTTGAGCCCGGAAGAAAAACGCTGGCTGCCCTGGACAGGCAGCAGCGGAAAACTGGCAATGCGGCTGGCCTGTTTTTACAACCAGGATCGCTATCAGGCACTGGAAAGCGTTTTTGACAATTTTGCCCGGCTGCGGGTACAGATCCTGCAACAGTGGGCAGAGCAGCAATGGCAGCAACTTGAAGGCATAGCGCTGCGACTGTCAGCCTGCGACAGCCCGCAATTGCAGGGCGAACTGGCGCGCCAGCTGGATGCCTTGAGCGACTTTACCGAACTGTTCATTCTGCAGCAGGACAAGCAGCTGCTGGCGGGTAGCCATGGCCTGTTTCAGGATCTGCCAGGGCCGTATGCCACCGCACTGGACCATGGATGCAAGCAGCGCTTTCTGCTTGGCCCGTATCGCGATGCCCGCACCTTGCAACTGGGGCCGCGCAGTTCGACTTTTCATGATGCAATCACCCTGCTGTTCATGCTGCCTGTGCGTCTGCCCGGGCAGCTTGATGCCTGCCTGTGTGCACGCCTGCCCAACGACGTGCTTGGCGACCTGATCCAGCGCGAGGCCGGACATATCTTTCATGAGTCCGGTGATAACTATCTGTTCATGGTGCAGTCGCGCTTTGACTCAGCCATTGCGCCAGGCACTGCTCTGTCCCGCTCACGCTTCGAGGACCGCACCTTCAGCGGCGGCGACAACCTGAAAGATGGGATCAAGACAGCCTACGGCGTGGTGCGTGTACAGCAGCATACCGAGCTGGAGCTGATCTTCAACGACCCGGCCACCGGCAATTTGCACCCTGGTGTACGCGAAACCATCCGCCACGGTGAAAACCTGTTTGTCACCTATCCGGGCTATGCCGACTACCGCCATATCCCCGTGATCGGCAAGGGTATACGCTTCCAGTTGCCAGGCTCGCCAGACGTGTGGGGCATCATGTGCGAGGCCGACCTAGCCGAGGTTTACCGTTACCGCTCGGTCAGCCAGCAACTGATGAAGGGCTTTGTCGGCGTTCAGGCCGGGCTGCTGGCCCTGGGCTATGCGGCACAAAGCCTGCTGGCACCCAGCCCGGCAGTACAGCTGCTGATCGGCATCCTGCTATTGCTGGCTGGTGCGCTGCTGTACCGCCAGGGCTTCACCCGGCCACTGGCGCAACGCCTGCGCGGCATCAGCGGCATGGTACGCAATATTGCCGAAGGTGACGGCAACCTCACCCTGCGCGTAGAGCGCAACCAGCTGACGGCAGATGAAACCGGCGTGATGGCGCAGTGGGTTAACAGTCTGATCGACCAGTTCGACCGCACGCTGGGGCAGCTGGTACGGCTAAGCCAGTCGCTGCAGCAGCGCAACCGCGACATGGCCGAGCACAATGCCGCCACGGTAACGGCGGCCAGCCAAGTACTAAGTACCGCGGACCGTACCCGGGACGGCCTGGGTCAGCAACAGCAGGTGCTGGATCAAGCCAACCACAACGCCAGCGGCATGGAGCAGGCCATGCAGCAACAGCGCCAGCTGGCACGCCAGCAGCTGGATACGGTAAACCAGAGCACGTTGGGCATTCGCGAAACCGTGGGACGTTCTGCCCAGACCATCGCCCAGCTCAGTGATAGCACCCGCGAGATCGAACAGGTGCTGAGCTTGATTCAGGAAATTGCCAAGCAGACCAATCTGCTGGCGCTGAATGCCGCCATTGAAGCTGCCCGTGCCGGGGAGAGCGGTCGTGGCTTCGCCGTAGTAGCGGACGAAGTACGCAAGTTGGCTGAACGTACCAGCCAGTCCACGCTGGAAATCGATCGCATGATACAGCGCGTGCAGCATCAGGCAGCGGAGGCGGTGGAGTCCATGCAAAGTGGCATGAGCCATCTGGAACAGGGTTTGCAGCTGGCAGAAGCATCTGCTGGAGAAAACATCGAGGTGCAACACATCGTGCGCAGCCTGCTGGACACCATCAACCAGCTAACACACAGCGGGCTGGAACACGCCAGTGCCACGGCGGAAATCGGCACGGTGGCAGCCACCATGCATGTAGCACAACAAAGCCTGTCGGACTGCGTGGATCATACCCGCCACACCATCAGCATGCTGGGTGAACTGGCGGGCCGCTTCCAGGTGAGCGGCAGCAGTGCAAAGCAGGTGGCGTAGAAGCAAATACCCCTTACTTGAGATAGGAACGCACGATACGCATTACCTGATCTACCTCCTGCTGTCGCGCCGGGTCCAGCTCTGGTGCGGCGGCACCATCCAGCAGCAGGTGTTCGCGCAGATGCCCTTCCAGCACCTCGGCCATCAGCCCGTTGACGGCACCGCGGATGGCGGCAATCTGCTGCAGCACTGCCATGCACTCCTCCCCCTCCTCCAGCGCGCGCTCAATGGCAGCGGCCTGCCCTTTGATGCGTCTTACCCGTGCCAGTAATGGCTTTTTTCCTTTGACGGTATGTCCCATGCTGCAATTTCTTTCTCAAAATATACTGGGGTGGAGTATATTGCCAGGCAATGTTCATTGTGAATCCGACATCATGCCACCTCTTTTACAACTGATACAGCAAGGTTCCAGCAACCTGTGGCTGTTCATTCCCAGCGCCATCATCCTGGGGGCCTTGCACGGGCTGGAACCCGGGCATTCCAAAACCCTGATGGCATCCTTCATCATCGCCATCCGCGGCAGCATCGCCCAGGCCGTGCTGCTGGGCCTGTGCGCGGCGCTGTCGCATTCGCTGGTGGTCTGGCTGCTGGCTGCTGCTGCCCTGCACTTTGGCAACCAGCTGCTGGTGGAGCAGGCCGAGCCATGGTTGCTGCTGTTCTCCGGCCTGATCGTGCTAGGCATTGCCGGCTGGATGCTCTGGCGCACACGGCTGGATAATCTGGCAGCCCGCGCCTGGCAACAGGCACCGCATGGCGGCAAGGTCATCAATACCGGACATGGCGTGGTGGAGTTACTGCTGGACACCAGTGCACCCGCGCACTTCCGCCTTTACTGCTACACCCCGCACATGCGGCCACAGCGTCCTGCTGCCGATGTGCGCTATGTATTGCAGCTGTGGCGCGATGATGGCAGTGAAGAAACCCATGTACTGCAACAGCAGGGCGACTATCTGCAATCAGCCAGCACAACGGCGGAACCACACCGGTTTGATGTCACGCTGGACATGCAGCATGGCGATCACAGTCACCGTTTTGCCGTCCGTATCGGTGCTCCCGCCGCACAGCGCTACCGCCAGCAGGGCAGCAGGGCTGCGGCCATGCGACCGGCAATCACGACAGGCCGCCAGTTGTCACGGCAAAGTCAACCGGAATCGGGCTATCAGGATGCCCACGAAAAAGCCCATGCTGATGAAATTGCCCGCCGCTTTGCCGGCCAGCCGGTCAGCACCGGCCAGATTGCCCTGTTTGGCCTGACCGGTGGCCTGATGCCCTGCCCGGCCTCGGTCACCATCCTGCTGCTGTGCCTGCAGCTCAAGCGGGTGGCACTGGGGATCACCATGGTGGCGTCCTTCAGCCTGGGGCTGGCAATTTCGCTGGTCAGCGTCGGGGTGATTGCTGCCTGGGGAGCCCAGAAGCTGGGACAGAAAATGGGCTGGCTGGATGGCGTGGCACGACGCCTGCCCTATCTGTCCAGCCTGCTGATGATGGTGATTGCGCTGGTAATGATGGTGCAGGGCTGGCGGCAGCTGATGGCCTGAACTGACCGGCCAGTAACCATGAAAAAACGAGGCCTATGCCTCGTTTTTTCATACGGTGCAAACCGCTACTCAAGCCTTGAGCCAGCCACGTGCAATCGGCTTGGCCAGCAGGCAACGGTAGCTGTGATTGAGCACGGTAAACAGGCGCGAACCAAACAAGGGCCAAGCCTTGTGCAGCAGCCAACTATAGGGCAGCGACAACAATATGCCACCCAGAATGTCCAGCGGCCAATGCACGCCCAGATAAATACGCGACAGCCCCACCAGTACGGTCAGCCCCAGCAGCAGCTGCCCCAGCCCCGACTTGCCAGCCAGCCAGAAGGCAAAGGCGGTGGTGGCAAAAATGGTTGCGTGATCACTGGGAAAGGACGGGTCTGCCACATGATCGATAAAGCGATAACCCAGGCCGATGGCGAAGGGACGCGGGTGATCCCACAAGGCACCGATCAGCAGGTTAAACAGCAAGGCAAGGGCAACGCTGCTCAACACCTTGAGCGCGCGCTCGCGCTGGGATGCATCACCCCATACCCACATCAGCAGCAGCATGGCCGGAATCAGCAGGATCAGGTATTTGGCAAAAAAGATGGCCAGCTTGATCATCAATGCCGAAGAGGCCGGCGTTGCGTTGACGAGCAGGAAACAGGCCTGATTGATGCTTTCCAGTGCAGACATGACAGTTAGGTTACATAAAGAGAAAAACGGATTGTAACGGCACTGTCGGCTTACTGTCCTTGCCTGTTTTGTGACGAAGTTTGTCATTGCCAGTTAAAGTGCTGACAATCCAGTCAGCCTCTCTACGACCAGCCGGGATCCACATGAGCCAAGCCCCAGAACATCAGCCGCCACCCCCCGTCAGCCTGCGCCAGGCTTTTTCCTTCTGGCTGAAGCTGGGTTTCATCAGTTTTGGCGGCCCGGCCGGACAGATTGCCATCCTGCATCAGGAGCTGGTGGAAAAACGGCGCTGGATTTCCGAACGGCGCTTTCTGCATGCGCTCAACTACTGCATGCTGCTGCCGGGGCCGGAAGCACAGCAGCTGGCCACCTATATCGGCTGGCTGATGCACCGCAGTGCGGGAGGAGTCATCGCCGGCAGCCTGTTTGTGCTGCCTTCACTGCTCATCCTGATCGGCCTGTCGTGGATTTATCTGGCCTTTGGCCACCTGCCCTTGCTGGTAGGACTGTTTTATGGGCTAAAACCGGCCATTGTTGCCATCGTGCTGCAGGCAGCCTTGCGCATTGGCCAGCGGGCACTGAAAAACCGCGCACTATGGCTGCTGGCGCTGGCTGCTTTTCTGGGCCTGTCAGTACTTCACCTGCCCTTTCCACTGATCATTCTGTCCGCCGCGCTGGCTGGCTGGCTGGCCGACCGCCGCTGGCCGGCGTTATTTGCCATGACCAAAGGCAATCATGGCAAACCGGGAGTGCATTTCGGCCCGGCGCTGATCGACGATGACACCCCAACACCAGCCCATGCCCGTTTCAGCCGCAGCGGGCTATTGCGGGTGCTACTGGCCGGCTGCCTGCTGTGGTTCGCCCCCATGCTGCTGCTTTACAGCCAGTTGGGCTGGCAGCATCCCTTCACTCAGATGAGCTGGTTCTTTACCAAGGCAGCCTTGCTGACCTTTGGCGGTGCCTATGCGGTACTGCCCTATGTGTATCAGGGTGCGGTGGCGCATTACGGCTGGCTGAGCGCCGGGCAGATGATGGATGGCCTGGCGCTGGGTGAAACCACGCCGGGTCCGCTGATCATGGTGGTGGCGTTTGTCGGCTTCGTCGGCGGCTACCAGCATGTGGGTAACCTGCCACCCGGGCTGGCCGGCAGCCTGGCTGCCACGCTGGTGACCTGGTTTACCTTCCTGCCATCCTTCCTGTTCATCCTGGCCGGAGGGCCGCTGATCGAACGCAGCCACGGCAGTCAGGCGCTCACGGCACCGCTAAGCGCCATCACGGCGGCGGTAGTCGGAGTGATTGCCAATCTGGCGCTGTTTTTTGGCTGGCAGGCGCTGTGGCCGCATGGCTGGCAGGCGGGTCCGGACTGGACGGCACTGCTGATTGCACTGGCCACTGCGGTGGCCTTGTTGCGTTACAAGCTGGGCATCATTCGGGTGATGGCAGTCGCGGCACTCTGCGGCTACCTGCTGCACCCTTGAGGCTTATACCAGGCCAAGCCGGCTGGGCAGCATGCGAATGGCGGCGGCATTGGAAGGGGAAAACACCAGCTCGACCGCCTGCTGCCACGGCAGCCATTGCTGGGCGGTGTGCTCGCCCGGAGCCAGTTGCACGCTTTGCGGCTGCGCCAGTTGCAGACCAAACACGTACTCGTCGTTATGCGTGACCCCGGCAGGATAGCGATGACGCCAGTGCGGGTAGATTTCGTAGCGGTTATGCAGCTGCCAGTCGCTCAGCACGTGCTGGTGGGCATCCAGCGCAGTTTCTTCCAACAGTTCGCGCCGGGCGGTATCCAGCAGGCTTTCGCTGCCTTCACGGCTGCCGGTGACTGATTGCCAGTAGCCTGGCTTGTCCGCCCGTTCGATCAGCAAGACCTGGCCATCCATGGTGTGGATCACCACCAGCACCGACACCGGTTGCTTAGTGCCCATCGTTGCGGCCCCCGCCATTATCAGCTTGACTGGCGGCCAGCAGGCCTGCCAGCTCCACCGCTGATTTGACGCCCATTTTCTCGAATACGCGCGAGCGGTGGACTTCCACCGTTTTCATGCTGATGGAGAGATCTTCTGCAATCTGCTTGTTGAGCTTGCCCAGCAAAATCAGTTGCATCACTTCCTTCTCGCGCTCGGTGAGCTGTGCCAGCAGTCCACCCACGCGCTGGCGGCGGGCATGGCTGGCACGGTTGGCTTCGTCCTGCCGCAGCATTTTCTCCACACGCGCCAGCAGCACTTCGTCATCGAAGGGCTTTTCCATGAAATCCAGCGCGCCCAGCTTGATGGCGGCCACTGCATGCGGCACATCGCCATGTGCCGTAAGCATGATGGCCGGCGGGCAATAGGCCAGATCAGCCAGTCGCTCCAGCAGCATGATGCCGGACATGCCGGACATGCGCAGGTCGACAATCAAGCCGTTGAAGCTGATGTCCGGGCCGGTGGCCAGAAACTCCTCGGCGCTCTCGAAACCGCTCACCTGATAACCCTGGCCATCCAGCAGCCAGATCAGCGCCTGCCTGACGGCAGCATCATCATCCACGATGGCCAGTTTTTTGCCGCTCATGCCTGTTCTCCCTTGCCGGGCAGCGCCACGGCCACATCGCTGACAATCCGCACATCCCGCTGCGGATAAGGAATTTCGATTCCCAGTTCCTTGAAACGACGCCAGATGGCCAGGTAGATTTCCGAACGCAAGCCCATGAAACCGTTTTCCGGGTCCTTGACCCAAATGCCCAGTTCCAGATTAATGCCGCTATCGGCAAAGGCAGTGACAAAGGCGGCTGGTGCCGGGTCGGCCTGTACCCGCGGGTTTGCGGCAGATTCACGCAATACCGCCAGCGCCTGGTCAAGATCGGTACCGTAATCCACCTGGATAGGTAGACTGATCCACATTGCCTTGTCCGAGTAGGACTGGTTGATCACGGTATTGGAAATCAGCGCGTCATTCGGCACCAGTGCTTCCGAGCCATCGGCGCTCTTGAGCACCACGTAGCGCGAGGTAATGCGCGTGACGTAGCCAACGCGGTTGTCCACCATCAGGCGGTCGCCAATGCGGATGGAGCGGTCCAGCAAGATGATGAAGCCGGACACATAGTTGCTGGCAATCTTCTGCAGACCGAAACCCAGCCCCACACCCAGCGCGCCACCAAATACCGACAGCACGGTGAGGTCTATCCCCACCACTGGCAGGGCGATGAGCACCGCCACCACAATCAACAAGGTACGCGCCATCTTGGCAAACACGATGCGCAAGGACAGGTCCATGTGCTTGAGACCCATCACACGGGCTTCCAGCACACGGCTGACCCACAAAGCCACCACCACGATGATGGACACCCACAGCATGGCGTTGAGGATGGTGAGCAAGTCCAGATGGGTTTTACCCACACTGAAGGATACCGACTGCAGCCAGTCCAGCATCACATCATCAAAGCCGATGGCCCAGCTGACAAAGCCCAGCCACAGCACACTGGCAATGAAGTGTTCCGAATTGCGTTCGAATTTGCCTTGCGGCAGCGCCTGGCGCATCACCGCGGTAAACAGGCGGATCACCCCCAGCCAGAACAGCATGGCGGTAAACAGTGGCAGCAGGTGCGGACGGCTGTGAGTCAGCCAGTTCCAGCCCAGAATACTCAACAGCATGCAACCCAGCGCCACACCAGGCAACACCAACCGGAAGGCCGCGTAAGGGACGAAGCGTTCATAGCGCTCGGGATGATGCCGGAAATAGCCCTGGAAGGTGCTACGGGCAGCAAAAACCCCCAGCAGCAAGCTGAAAACGCCAAGCAGCAATTGCATCAACCCGGGGCCGGTCTGCAGCGCCTGCAGTACCAGATCAAAATCCATTTCTTCACGCACAAACAGCATTGTTTTCTCCGTATCGCACCCTGACGGCTCAAGCGCTCAGCACTGCGTCCTGCAAACGGCCTTCAACCAATCGCAAGGTACGCTGTGCACGGGCTGCCAGCTCCAGATCATGGGTCACGATCACCAGGCTGGTGCCCAGACCCTCGTTCAGCTCCAACATCAGGTCAAACACCTGGTGGGCGGTCTGGTAATCCAGATTACCGGTGGGCTCGTCCGCTAGCAGGCAGGCCGGCTGGGTCACCAGCGCCCGCGCAATGGCAGCACGCTGGCGTTCACCACCGGACAGCTCGCCCGGCTTGTGTTGCAGACGCTGGGCCAGGCCAACCCGCGTCAGCATGCTGGCCGCTCGCTCTTCGGCTTCCTGGCGCGGCAGACGGCGGATCAACAGCGGCATCATCACGTTTTCCAGCGCAGAGAATTCCGGCAGCAGGTGATGAAACTGGTAAACAAAGCCCAGCGACTGGTTGCGCAGCACACCACGCTCGGCCTCGGACAGGCCGGCCAGATCGCGCCCCAGCACCTCCACGCTGCCCTGGCTGGGGGTATCCAGCCCACCCAGCAGGTGCAACAGCGTGCTCTTGCCCGAACCGGAAGCGCCGACAATGGCCAGCCGCTCGCCCTTGTCCACGCTCAGCGACACATCGGACAGCACGGTCAGATTCAGCCGCCCTTCGCTATAGGTTTTGCCCAGATTGCGGCAGTTCAGCACATTACTCATAGCGCAGCGCCTCCGCCGGCTGGGTACGCGCTGCACGCCAGCTGGGATAAATGGTGGCCAGCAAGGCCAGCAGCAGGGCAATCACGGTGATGGTGCTGACATCGCCCAGCTGCACATCGGAAGGCAGGTAATCAATCATGTACACCTCGCTGGACAACAGCTTGGTGCCCAGTATTTTCTCGATGAACGGGACAATCACGTCCAGATTCAGTGCCACGACAACACCGCCGACCACCCCGGCCAGCGTACCGCTGACACCGGCCACCGAGCCCTGGATCATGAAAATCTTCATGATGCTGGACGGTGCCGCGCCCAGAGTGCGCAGGATGGCGATGTCGGCCTGCTTGTCAGTCACCACCATCACCAGGGTGGACACCAGATTGAAGGCCGCCACCGCCACGATCAGGGTGAGGATGATGGTCATCATGCGTTTTTCAATCTGCACCGCGCGGAAGTAATTGGCATTGGTATCGGTCCAGTCGCTCACCTGCGCCTGCTGACCCAGCGCCTGCTGCAGATTGGCCTTGACCAGCGGGGCCAGCATCGGGTCATCCAGCTTCAGCCGCACGCCACTGACGGTATCCCCCATGCGCGACAGCACCTGCGCGTCCTGCAGATGAATCATCGCCAGCGAGGCGTCGTACTCGAACATGTCCACCTTGAAAATGCCAATCACGGTGAACTGCTTGTAGCGCGGAATCATCCCGGCAGGCGTGACCGTGCCTTCCGGGGTAAACAGGGTCACCTTGTCACCCAGCCCCACATTCAGCTGCCGCGCCAACTCCACCCCCAGCACGATGCCGAAGCTGCCGGGCTTGAGCGCCTCCAGCTTGCCACGCAGCATGTGCTGACCCACATCCACCACCTTATCTTCCAGTACCGGCTCAATGCCGCGCACCATACCGCCACGCACATTGCCATAGGCAGAAAACAGGCCCTGGCCGTTGACGAAGGGTGCTGCTGCCAGCACATGCGCATCGCGTTCCGCCACCTTGGCCATGCTCTGCCACTGCGCCAGCCGGCCATCGAAAGCAGAGATTTCCACATGCGAGGCCACACTGAGGATACGGCCACGGATTTCCTTCTGGAAACCGTTCATCACCGATAGCACGATGATCAGGGCCGCCACACCCAGTGCGATGCCGACGATGGAAATGAGGGAAATGAAGGAGATGAAACCATTACGCCGCTTGGCGCGCAGATAACGCAGTCCGATCAGGACTTCAAATGGCCATTGCATGCCGACTTGCCTTTCAGGACTGGTAGGGGTTGTGCAGGCTTTGCATCAGGCGTACCAGAAAGTCCTTCACCTGGCCTTCATCGCAGCCCATCAGGATGGCATCTTCCAGCGCGTCCTGCGCCATCTGCTGCAACTCCTCCAGGTTTTCGTTCATTACCTTGATTTTTTCCACGCAGGCAACAATGCCGCCCTGCGGGTCTTTCCAAACCGGGATTTCAATATTCATGGCCATGCCTGGCTATTCCTGAAAACGCAATGCCCGCACAGGCGGGCATCGTGATGATGACAGACCGCCAACCTTTCAGTTGGCCGGCTTTTTCTTTTTACCGTGACCGGACTTGCCCGCCTTGGCGGGCTTGCTGCTCTTGTCCGCCTTGCCGGCCTGCTTGCCACCCTTTTTCTTGCTGGCGGACGCTTCGGCAACGGGCTTGCATTTCTTGCCCTTGCGGCACTTCATTTTTGGCGCTGCCGCACCACCACTTGGCGAGGCCACGGCATCATTACCGGCATCGGCCTGGTCAGCAGCGGCAACTGTATTGACATTGCTGCGGTTGATACGACGTGCACCATTCCAGCGGCTTTGCCAATAGCTCTGGTTCATGTTCACCACTTCGATATTGCGACCGGTACGCGGCGCATGGATGAACTTGCCATTGCCCATATACATGCCGACATGGGAATAAGCGAAACCACGGGTATTGAAGAAGACCAGATCACCAGCAACCAGTTCACTTTTATCAACGGCCTTGCCAATGTGCGCCATCTCGGCCGAGGTGCGCGGCAAATTGACCTTGAGGGATTTCTGGAATACATAACGGACAAAGCCGCTGCAATCCAGCCCGCTGACCGGCGAATTGCCACCAAAACGATAGGCAACGCCCAGCAGACTCATGGCCTGCAGCAGCAAATCTCCTACAGCATCCTCGCCAGGCGAGGCATACTTGGCAATGGGGTCTTCCGAGGCCTCGACCTTGGGCCGTGCGTCCTGCGCAGTTTTTTCAGGTGCGGCCTGGGCAAAAACCATGACGCCAGCAAGCATCACGGCGAGTAATCGGAGTTGCAATTTCATAGGCCGCACTCTATCGGACAGGGACGGGAGTGTAAAGCCAACTTGGACACCAGATAGCCCATGCTCAGAGAAACTCTTGTTGCAATGCGTGACCTTCCACGCCTGAAGGAAATCAGTGGCATTCTCATCCGCCACGGTCTGGGAGAGTTTGCCCAGCGCCTGCGCCTGCCGCGCGCCATGGAAAAAGCTGGCGAATGGCTGAACCTGCACCTGCCGGATGCCGATGCCGGCTTGCCCACCCCGGTGCGGGTGCGGCTGGCCTTCGAGGAGTTGGGCCCCACCTTCATCAAGCTGGGGCAGATCCTCTCCACCAGGGTGGATGTTTTCTCTGCCGACTGGATTGCCGAATTCGAAAAGCTGCAGTCCACCGTGCCGCCGGTGGACCCGGCTTCGGTACGCCTGCTGGTAATCAAGGCACTGGGCAAACCGCCGGAAGAGCTGTTTGCCAGCTTCGATGACAAGCCCATCGGTTCGGCCTCCATCGCCCAGGTTCACTTTGCCACCCTGCATGATGGCAGCCATGTGGCGGTCAAGCTGCGTCGGCCCGGCATTGTCGACAAGGTGGATGCCGACCTGCGCATCCTGGCGCATCTGGCCACGCTGATCGAAATGGAATTTCCCGATGCCCGCCGCTTTCAGCCGGTGGAAATCGTCAGCCAGTTTTCCCGCTCGCTCAAACGCGAGATGGACCTGGCCGTCGAAGCGCGCAATATGGAGCGCTTTGCCCGCGACTTTGCCGATGATCCGCAAGTGGTAGTGCCCAAGGTGTACTGGGAGTTCACCAACCCGGCAGTCAATGTGCAGCAGCATATCGACGGCCTGTCGGCCAGCCGGCTCGACCAATTGGCCGACAGTGGGCTGGACCCGGTGGCACTGGCCAGCCATGGTGCCGATGCCGTGCTGAAGATGATTCTGCTCAACGGCTTTTTCCACGCCGACCCGCATCCCGGCAATGTGTTCTTCCTGCCGGAACACCGTATCGCCTTTATCGATTTCGGCATGGTGGGGCGCATCAGCCATGGCCGGCGCGATGAAATCGTCGACCTGCTGGCCGCACTGGGCGAGCGCAACGAACATGCAATGATGGATGTACTGATCGAGTGGACCGGCAACACCCCGGTGGACGAGCAGAAATTTGCCTACGACATCAGCGAATTCATGTTCCAGTACGAACACGTACCGCTGAAAAACCTCAATATCAGCCAGTTGATCAACGACATCATGGCCCTGATTCGCGACCACGGCATCCTGCTGCCACCGGACATGGCCATGTTGTTCAAAGCGCTGATCACGCTGGAAGGACTGGGTCGCCAACTAGACCCGGACTTCCAGCTGGTGGAACACATCACGCCCTTCGTGCGCGAACTGATTGTCGCGCGCTATCACCCCAAAACCCTGCTCAAGCGCGGCAAGCTGACGCTGCAGGAAACGCTGGGCATGCTCACCGGCCTGCCGCGCGACATCCTGCGTCTGTCCAAGGACATCCGCCAAGGCAAGTTCCGCATCAACCTGGACCTGCAGCGGCTGGACAGCTTTGGCAAACAGCTGGACCGCAGCACCAACCGCCTGACCATGGCCATTGTCACCGGCTGCCTGATCATCGGTTCCTCAATCGTGATGACGGTGAACGCCGGGCCCAAGCTGTTCGGCCTGCCCTTCTTCGGCTTCATCGGCTTCATGATTGCGCTGTTCAACAGCGTGTGGCTGATCTGGTCGATCTGGCGTTCCGGAAAGGATTTCTAATGCGCACCCTGCTTCTACTCTCGCTGCTGCTGGCCAGCGCGCCGGTTTTGGCCTTGCAGGTTGTCGATCTGAGCTGGCGCGATGCCGCCGAGCTACAGGCCGCACTGCAGCCACAGCTGCGCGCCGATGAGCGGCTGAGCGTGCTGGACAACAAGCTGATCATCGACGCCAGCCCGGCACGGGAACAGCAGCTGGCAGCGCTGGCCAGACAACTGGACGTGCGCCCGGCCAGTCTGCGGCTGGAGGTAAGCCAGGACGGCAGCAGTGTGCAAAGCCAGTCTGGCATGCAGGTACAGGGCAGCATCAGCATAGGCCGCATCATGCCCGGCAGCCCGGGCAATGGCGTCACCCTGTCCGCCGGGCAGGATAGCCGCGCCCAATCCGGCCAGAGCCTGCAAAGCCTCACCTTGCTGGATGGGCGTAGCGGCTTTATCCAACTGGTACAAAGCCGCCCCCTGCCCTGGATATTGCTTACCCCGCAGGGTGGCATGCTGCGTGGCAGTAGCTGGCAGGACGCCATCAGCGGCTTTTATGCCAGGCCCCGCCTGAATGGAAAGCGGGTCAGCATCGAACTGGCCGTCAGCCAGCAGGCATTCAACGGTGCGCAACGCACGGGTAGCCAGCTGTCCACCACGGTGGAAGGCAGGCTGGGCGAGTGGCTGGAGGTTGCCCGCACCACGCAGGACAGCCAGGGCAGGGAAAGCCTGCTGATCGGCGGTAACCAGCAACAGGGGCAGCAAAGCCACAGCGTGCGGATTCGCGTGCAGGCCCTGCCCTGAGCGTCAGCTTCGCCTACCGGCGAACACAATCAACCACACAGCAATGACAATGGACTGTCACGGAGCTTGCATTTGCAAATAGTAATGATTATCATTTGCAAAACTTATCCAAACAGGAGCCACTCATGAACGCAATGCTGGTAGGTGCAGATACCCTGGGCAATATCCCCAACGTGCTACAGGACCATGGCATCAATATTCATCGCCACCTGAGCGGCCGTAACAGCTCGCACCAGCGCAAGGTGGACCGCCTGCCAGCCGGAACGGATCTGCTGATCCTGTTTACCGATTTCCTCGGTCACAACGTGATGCGCCACTTCCGTTCGCTGGCGGCAGAACAGGATATCCGCTTCATTGCCTGCCGCCGCTCGGTGTGTGCGCTCAAGCAATCGCTGACCGGTGCAGGACTGTGCGAACAGGCTTGCGCCAGCTGTCCGCAGCGCCAGACACAGAGCAAGCAGGCACACTAGCCAGACCACCGCACGCAGTCATGAAAAAGCCGACGCTGACGTCGGCTTTGCTATATCCGGGGCTGAGCGGCCATCAGGAGCTGGCGGCGGCCTATTCTCCCCGCCCGGCCTGGCGGGCCGACTGGCGCAGCACTTGCAGCTGATGCGAGAACTGGCGGCAATTGCCACACATCCACAAATGCACGCGCAGACGCACGTGATCCCACTGGTTCAGCGGTTGATCCAGCCCTTGCGATATCAAACGGCTGGCCTGACGGCAGTTGATCTTCATGCCCTGGCCTCCCCGGTCCAGCGGATTTCGAAACACTCGCGCAAACTCATGCGGGCGCGATACAGCAGTACTGAACAGTTGGTCGCAGTAATGTCCAGATTGTTACAGATTTCGGCAATTTCCAGCCCCATCACCTCGCGCATGACAAAAGCCATGGCAGTACGGCGCGGCATCACCTCGGAACAGCGCTCGAATACTTCCCAGAACTGACGGGAGATCAAGGACTCTTCCGGGCCGCTCCAGGCCTTGATCTTGTCCTGCCAGTGGCCATCCTTGCTGAACAGCCCGTCAAAATCGCTATCGTCGGTTTCTTCTTCCAGCGAGGCAAACAACACCTCCTTGCCCTTGCGCCGCAGCCGGTCTATCAGCTTGAAGCGCAGGATGGAAGTCAGCCAGGTACGCAGGCTGGATTTGCCGCTGAAGCTGTCACCGGACTCCAGCGCCGCCAGCACGGTTTCCTGCACCACTTCATTGGCGGCATCACGATCACGCAACTGGGCCAGCGCATAGCGCTGCAGATAGCCCAGTTCGGCCTCCAGCTCCGCATGGGAAATCATGCTCAGTCTCCGCGACAAAAATCGACGGCATGCTCCAGCCGGTCCACAGTAATGATCTGCAGACCCTCAATCGGCTGGCGCGGCTTGTTGGCAGTAGGAATCAGCGCCCGGGTAAAGCCCAGCTTGGCCGCTTCTTTCAGCCGCTCCTGCCCACGGGATACCGGACGCACCTCGCCGGCCAGTCCCACTTCACCAAACACCACCAGTTTTTCCGGCAGCGGCTTGTTGCGCAGGGATGACACCATGGCCAGGATGACGGCCAGGTCGGCAGCCGGTTCGCTGATCTTGACCCCGCCCACGGCGTTCAGGAATACATCCTGATCAAAGCAGGCCACACCGCCATGGCGATGCAGCACCGCCAGCAGCATGGCCAGCCGGTTCTGCTCCAGACCCACGGTCAGGCGCTTGGGCTGCATGCCGTGACAGTCATCCACCAGCGCCTGTACTTCCACCAGCAAGGGGCGCGTGCCTTCCTGCGTCACCAGCACGCAAGAGCCGGGCACATCGTCGCGGTAGGACGACAGGAAAATGGCCGAGGGATTGGACACACCCTTGAGCCCGGTTTCGGTCATCACGAACACACCCAGCTCGTTGACCGCACCAAAGCGGTTCTTGATGGCGCGGATCATGCGGTAGCTGGAGTGGGAGTCACCCTCGAAATACAGCACGGTGTCCACCATGTGTTCCAGCACGCGCGGGCCGGCCAGCGAGCCTTCCTTGGTGACATGGCCTACCAGCAGGATGGTGGTGCCGGTCTGCTTGGCCATGCGGGTGAGCTGGGCCGCACATTCGCGCACCTGGGACACCGACCCTGGTGCCGAGGTCACCTGCTCGGTGTACAGGGTCTGGATGGAGTCGATCACGGCAACATCAGGCTGCTCCTGCTTGAGCACTTCCTGAATGGCTTCCAGCCGGATTTCCGCCAGCAGGTTTACCTGGCTGGGGTCTACTGCCAGCCGCGAGGCACGCAGGGCAATCTGCTGCGGCGACTCCTCACCCGACACATACAGCACCTTGCGCCGTTTGCCGATCACCGCCAGCGCCTGTAGCAGCAAGGTGGATTTACCGATGCCGGGATCGCCGCCGATCAGGATGACGGCACCGCGCACGATGCCGCCACCCAGCACGCGGTCCAGTTCATCGATGCCGGAAGGGTCACGCGGGACTTCCTCGGTCTTGACCTCGGACAGCACCTGCACACGGGCATTGGTGGTGGACCAGGATTGAAAACGGGGGTTGCTGGCGGCTGGCGTGGATACTGCCTCGACCAGGGTGTTCCAGGCGGAACAATGCGGACACTGGCCCTGCCATTTCGGCACTTGGCCGCCGCACTCGGTGCAGCTGAAAACAGTTTTTATTTTTGCCATCAGGAAATGCGCAGGAAGGGGGTTCAACCGGGATTGGCGTTGTTGGCGTTGTCTGCCGGGGCCTCGCCACCTGCGGCCGGCTTGTTACCATTGAGTTGCTGGATGATATTGAGCAGGCGTTTCTGATCAGGTTCGCCACTGCTGCTGGCCTTGGATTTCGGCTTGTCGCCACCGCCATTCTTGCGAATGGCGGCCAGCACGGCGGCCACCTGGGGATCGCTCTTGGCGGCCTTGTCCGCTTCCTCGCTGGTGAGAGGGGGGGCCGCTGCCGGGGCGGGCGCGGCGCTGGAGGACTTGCCATCCGCTGGTACACTGGCAGCCGCCTTGGGTACCGAGCTTTCCGCATGGCCTGCCGCACTGTCTGTTGGCGGCTCCATGGTTTCCAGCTTGTTCTTGGCCATGTATTCGTTCATCTCGCGCCAGCCGGAATAAATGGCCGCGGTATCGGCATCCGGATTGCGCCGGAAACACTCCTCCAGCGAGCGGCCGGTTTGGCGGCATGCAGCCCCCAGCGCCTTGTGCGCCTCCTTGGACAGGCCGGATACATTATTGACCCAGTTGCAGCCTGCCAGCACCGCCAGCAAAGGCAGAATCCACAGACTCTTCATGCTTTACCCCCATGATGCCATTCGCCGCAGCCGCACAGGCCACGGCGCGGATACGGCTTATTCGCCCTTTTTGCTGCGCAGGTCCAGCTCGATGATCTCCCCGCTGCGGCCCTTGCTGTCGCCCGACAGCCAGTACAGCAGATAAGGCATCAGCGTGGCCAGATCGGCGCGTTCGCTCTTGGCTTCGCCCGGGTGGGTGCGATTGCGCTGCGGCGAATTCACCGGCCCCGGAATCAGTTGGTTGACCCGCAGGTTCGGGTAGACATCCCATTCATCCGCGGCCACCTTGGTCAGATAGTTGAGCCCGGCCTTGGATGCACCAAAGCCGCCCCAATAAGCCGCCGGGTATAGCGAATGGGTTTCCCCCATGAACAATACCGAGGCATCCTCCGATTCCTTCAACAAGGGCAGACAGGCGCGAGTAAGCGCAAACGGAGCCACAGTGTTGATGCGGTACTGGTTCATCCACTCGTCAATGCCCTGATTGGATAGCGGCGACAGGGCATAAAAATGCGAGGCACAATGCACGATGCCATCCAGGCGACCCAGCGTCTGCTTGATCTGGAAAGCGGCATTGCTCAGTTGCTCGTCGGTGGCGGTGAGCAAATCCAGCGGAATGGCTGCCGGTTCCTTGCCGCCAGCGGCCACAATTTCATCGTAGACCTTCTCCAGCCCCTTTACGCTGCGCGCCAGCAAGACTACGTCTGCACCCTGTGCGGCAAACGTCAGCGCGGCTTCCCGACCTACCCCTTGCGTAGCCCCCGTCACCAGAATGACGCGGCCAGCCAGACAATCCTTGGCAAATGTTTGGTTCATTTTGTTTTTTCAGCTGAGGACCACCCGCCGGCGGTCCGTGATGATGGCAAATCCTGCATTAACTGGCGGGCCGCAGTCAGACCGCTGCGCACCGCACCTTCCAGCGTGGCAGGGTAATCAGGACATAGCCAGTCCCCCGCCAGATAAACCGATTGTACCCTGCTACGGCAGTGTGGTCTTGTCAGTCCCACCACCGAGCCGAAGGTGGCACGCTTCTCCACGATCAAGTGGCTGGCCAGCGGCTGCAAGCCGTTGAGTGCAGGCAGCATGTACTCCACATCCGCCCTGACCTTCTGCAACAGCGCCTCCCGCTCCATTGACTGCACAAGCTGCGGCGGCGCGCTGATCACGGCGGCCAGCAGACCACGCTCGCCCGACAGGGCCTGGCGGTCGAACAGCCAGTCCAGCGTGCCGCCCTGCAGGCCCATCATGGGCAGCGGCATGCTGATATCGGCGTCATAGCGCAGATATGCGGTATATATCGGCCAATAACGGAAAGCCTTGACCTGCCTCTGCAAAGTGACATCCTGCAATAACGCGCCAGCATGATATGGAGCCACCGCCACAATGGCGGCATCGAAAGGCTGACCATCCACCAGCACTGCGGCCTGTGTCCGGGTGATGGCCGATACCCGGCTGCCGGCCTGCCATTTTGCGCCGCGTGCACACAACCAGCGTAGAGCGGCCTCCGGGAACAGTTCTGACAGATCCAGCCGTGGCAACAGCAGATCGCTGTCGGCACGGCTTCCGCCCAGGCTGTCACGCAAGGTAGTGGCAAGAACCTGCATCGAAGCCAGCTCCAGCGGGGTATTGAGTGCGGAGAGCACCATGGGCCGCCAGAATTGCTCGACCAGCCAATCCGATTGACGTTGCGCCTGCAGCCAGCGGGCAACCGACATGTCCTCGGCCAGCCGCCAGCGCCGCCATTTCAGACGCTGCAAGGCCAGCGCCAGCTGCCACTTGTCACGCCAGCCCAGCCCTTTGGCTGCCAGCAAACCGGCCAGTACATGCAGCGGTGCCGGCCAGCGCGGGCATTGCATGCTGATGCCGTCCTGCCGCTGCCAACTCAGCGGCAGCCGCAGCATGGCGCGGTCAGCATCGACGCCCACCTTGTGCATCAGTCGCAGGCAGTCACGGTAAGCACCAATCAGGATGTGCTGACCGTTGTCCAGCTGACTGTCGCTGCCATGGATGCGCCGTGCCCGTCCACCGGGCTCGCGACCGGCTTCAAACAAGGTCAGCTCGGCCTGATCCGCCAGTTCGACAGCGGCAGCAAGTCCGGCCCAGCCGGCACCGATAATGGCAACTTTCGGTCTGGCACTCATGGCATCATCAGGCCTTGTAGCCCAGCGTCCAGGTACGCCAGGCCAGCCACAGCTTGCGTACCGGCGTCAGCGACAGGCGCTGGTTCAGCACCTTGGCCGGGCCATCCAGCTGGATTTCCTCCAAGGTGGCACGGTAAATGGCAGCCATCAGCAGGCCGGGACGCTGGCTCTTGCGGTCCACAGTAGGCAGCAGCTCCCAGGCGCGGCGGTAGTACTCACGCGCGCGCTCGATCTGGAAGGACATCAAGGCGGCGAATTCCGGGCTTTCCTTGTAGTTCATCAGGTCGCTGGCCGGCACATTGAAACGCTGCAGCTCTTCTACCGGCAGGTAGATGCGGCCCCGGCGGGCATCTTCGCCCACATCGCGGATGATGTTGGTGAGCTGGAAGGCAATACCCAGTTCGTGGGCGTATTTGAGGGTCTGGCGGTCCTGGTAGCCGAAAATCTGCGCCGCCAGCTGGCCCACCACGCCGGCCACACGGTGGCAGTACAGCAGCAGGTCCTGAAAGCGCTCGTAGCGGGCGAAGTCGAGATCCATCTGCATGCCGTCGACAATTTCTTCCAGCAGGTTCTGTGGCAGGTCCAGCGTCATGACATGCGGCTTGAGCGCCAGCATCACCGGATGTTCCGGCTGGCCGTGGTACAGCTTTCCCACTTCGCCACGCCACCAAGCCAGCTTGGCGCGGGCAACGTTTTCGTCGTGGCATTCGTCCACCACGTCATCCACTTCGCGACAAAAGGCATACAGCGCGGTAATGGCATCGCGGCGGTCTTCCGGCAAGAAGCGGAAGCTGTAGTAAAAGCTGGAGCCGCTGCTAGCGGCCTTGTCCTGACAATACTGCTGCGGCGTCACACGCCTCTCCTTTGTTGCCGGCAGGTCAGCCCTAAGCTTCCCGCCTGAGTGTGTATGGTTGCTGCTTATTTGGCGCGCAGCGCACGCCACAGCATGTAGACCCAGTCGCGCCAGGTCAGCACCGGGCGCTGACGGAACACATCGCCACCGCTGTCGTGCAGCTTTTTCAGGATGCGCTCCCCGCCCATGATGATCAGGCGCAATTCCAGACCCAGCCTGCCTTTGAGCACCTTGCCCAGCGGGGCCCCGGCTTGCAGCATCTTGCGCGTGCGCTCTATCTGCGCCAGCATCATCGGTCGCCACAGGCCGGTGGCATCGCGCCCGGCGATCTGCGCTTCGCGGATACGGAATTTCTCCAGATCATCCAGTGGAATGTAGATACGGCCCTTGTTCCAGTCCACGCCCACGTCCTGCAGGAAGTTGATCAGTTGCAGAGCAGTGCAGATACCATCGGACATGGCCAGGCTGCGCGGGTCGTTTTCACCATACAGTGCCAGCATCAGCCGCCCTACCGGGTTGGCCGAACGCCGACAGTAGTCCACCACGTCGGCAAAGTTCTGGTAGCGGGTTTTCACCACATCCTGGCTAAAGGCCGACAGCAAGTCATAAAACGGCTGCAGCGGCAGTTGGTGCTGGCTGATGACGGTGGCCAGATTGCGCATCAGCGGCATGGCCGGGATGCCACCATCGCGGATGACATCCAGCTCCTCACCCAGATGCGCCAGCTCGCGCAGGCGTTCCTCGGGCTGCTTGTCACCTTCATCTGCCACATCGTCGGCATAGCGGGCAAAATGGTAGATGACATGCACCGCACGACGCATGCGTCGTGGCAGCAAGATCGACCCGACCGGGAAGTTTTCGTAGTGACCAACCGACATCGGCAATCCAACCCTGTCATTGCAGAACCGGTGATTATAGCGCAGGGGAAGCGCTAATTTTTTTTTCGCAGATCCCTTTACAGCCGCGGACAGCCTGTCTATACTGCGCCCCACTGTGAACGACAGACACGGGGCTATAGCTCAGCTGGGAGAGCGCTTGCATGGCATGCAAGAGGTCAGCGGTTCGATCCCGCTTAGCTCCACCAAATCGTTCCAGTCGGATAAAGTTCTTAGGGTCCCCATCGTCTAGTGGCCTAGGACATCGCCCTTTCACGGCGGTAACCGGGGTTCGACTCCCCGTGGGGACGCCAGAGTACCAGACGTAGTACCCGTGGGGGTATAGCTCAGCTGGGAGAGCGCTTGCATGGCATGCAAGAGGTCAGCGGTTCGATCCCGCTTATCTCCACCACAATTCAGATACTGATGATATCGCCTGACGGGTTTCATCAGTCCAGCATTACGGGGGTATAGCTCAGCTGGGAGAGCGCTTGCATGGCATGCAAGAGGTCAGCGGTTCGATCCCGCTTATCTCCACCAACACCAAAGCCGGAATCTCGCGATTCCGGCTTTTTCTTTGACATGCGGCACCGGCTCAGCCAGTTGCCGCCACTTCTGCACCAATCAGCGGCTCTACTTGCGCCAGCTGCAGACTCAGCTGCAATAGCAAAGGGTGCTGCGTCAGGCCAAACCCCTCTCCCACCAGCGTCAGAACAAAACGGATGGCATGCAATACCAGCCAGGCGGCCTGCTGCTCCTGCGGCAGCAAAATATTGCCACCGACACGTGGCTGCCTGCGACGCTCAATCGTCAGCGGTACAGGCAACAGCGGTATCACTGCAGCCTGCCTGCTGTACAAGCGATAGGGCAGCGGCCAATCATCCACTACGGCAGGCTGACGCCCGGTCAGCTCCTGCACCACCTGCACCCACTCTTCAACCAGCCGCGACAATTGCTCCAGGCCGGCCTTGGCCTGGCCTCTGCCGCCTTGCATCAGTTGCTCGCGCAATTGCTGCACCCGTCGCAGCAGAAAGCGCAACTTGGCCAGCGCCAACTGACGGGCTTCTTCATCCTGCCCGTCGCTTGCGCGGCGCGCCAGATCGTCCAGCCAGGCCACCCAGTCCAGATACTCGCCCAGTTCGGCACTACCCAGTACATCATCCCTTACGGTCACGGCAGGTAACAGCTTGCCGCGCCGAATCTGCGGCGCAGTCCAGGCCGTGGTGTTCAGCCAGACATTCTGCTTTGCGGTAATTTTCATCATGACGCCTCATCCAGCGGGCTGCCCACGACACTTTCAAAACATTCTTGATTTATTTTAAATTTATCGACCAGTACGATGGGAACTTGAGCCGGGTCATGAGTGGATGGCGTACATGAAAAATGCCAGCACACTGGCTGGCATCGGGAGAGGTCATCAAGCCGAACTGCGAGTCAGGAAAACAGCATGTGGCCCAGCTTGGCGGCCTTGGTATCCAGATAGCGGTCATTGTGCGGATTGCGCCCTACCATCAGCGGTACCCGCTCCACGACTTCGATGCCGGCAGTCTTGAGGGTTTCCAGCTTGCGCGGGTTATTGGTCATCACACGCACACTTTTGATGCCCAGCGCATCAAGCATATGGCGTGCCACGCGGAAATCGCGCATGTCGGCTGGGAAGCCCAGTTGCTCGTTGGCTTCTACCGTGTCCGCGCCGCCATCTTGCAGCTTGTAGGCGCGAATCTTGTTGATCAGACCGATACCACGGCCTTCCTGACGCAGATAGAGCAAAGCACCCCGGCCTTCCTTGGCAATGGCCTCAAGTGCGGCTTCCAGCTGGAAGCCGCAGTCGCAGCGCAAGGAAAACAGCGCATCCCCGGTAAGACATTCCGAATGCAGGCGTGCAAGCACCGGCTGGCCATCTGCCACATCCCCCATGGTCAGCACCACATGCTCGCGCCGGCTATCTTTTTCCTCAAAGCCATGCATGGTGAACACACCCCAAGGCGTGGGCAGCTTGCAACTGGCCACGTAATCAACATCGGGTTCTACCTGCGGGTTGGGGTATTGCACAGCCATGCTTGCTCCGGAATCTGTTCAGAAGGCTTGACGCTTGCCACGCAAAGCCGTTGATAAAATCAGTACAGACTAAATTGAGGGCAAATTATGCCTTTTCAAGCGGTGCCATGGCAGCAAACGGGCCGGCCAGGACGATGGCCAACGCGGCCAGCCACACCAACCGGCTCTCGTCAAAATGCGCCAGCTGGCCCGATTCTGCATCGAGAATGCCCAGCACGCGGTCATGCTCATCCACGATGGGCAGGCAGACCTCGCTCTTCACCTTGGGATCGCACTCGTAATAGCCGCCACCTTCAGCACGCCATGCGGCCACGTCGTCAATCAACACGCCCCAGCCGGTCAGCCCCACCCGGCTGTTGTTGCTACCTTCAGCAAACGCTTCGGTCAGCGGGAATTCGGCACGGCTAGGCAGGCCAAGGTAAGCCAGTTTGACAAGATGGGCATCCTTGCCTTCACCGGCGCGTCGATAGATCCCTAGCCAATCGGCACCGATCTTGTGGTTGACCGAATCGACCAGCGCATTGAAATTGGTCAACAAGATACGGGCTTCTTCGGTTTCACCGCCAAACCATACCGACAGGTCATATGGCTCATCAGCCAGCTCTTCCACCAGCGAGCAAGCACCATCATCACTCAGCTTGGGTACCGGATAACGGAACAGATCACGCTGCACCGGCGGCTTTTCCACCTCCAGCACTGCCTGCAGGGTCATGACGGCAATTTGCAATTCAGTACGATCTAGCTTCAGTCCCTGTTCGCGCACGTAGTCGTTAAGCTGGCGGGTAGGTATCATCAACACTCCTGGCATTACCATGAACACACGCACGCTGCCTGCTGGCAGGCCTGCGGGTAAAACACGCAAGCATACCAATACCACAGGCAAAAGTCGCCTTCCCCGATCGCAAAACACATCAGCATGCCCGCCATTCACATCAAGTATCCGCCACTGCGCATTCGTGCCGGCAGTCACGCCAGAATGCTGTTGCAACAACAAGGCCTGCAGCCTGCCATGGTGGCTTGCCTGCCCGGTGCCGCCGGCGGCCCCAAGGCCATCGGCCTGTGCGGCCTGGATCAGGCGGTATTCGGCTGGCTGGCAGAGAACCCGCGCCCGCGCGAACTGGTGGGCGCATCCATAGGCAGCTGGCGCTTTGCCTGCGCCATGCAGGCCAATCCGCAGCAGGCACTGGCCCGATTGGCCGAGCGCTATACCGCCGAGTGCTATGCCGACAATGTCAGCATAGCCGGGATTACCGCACAAACCCGGCTGATGCTGCAGGACATCCTTGGCTCAGATGGCCTGCAAGCTATCCTGCGGCATCCACATTACCGTTTGTCGCTGCTGCTGGTGGCATCGCACGGTTTACTACGCCATGAGACGCCAGGCCACCTGCTGCCGGGGCTGGCCATCAGCGCAGTGCTCAACACGGCCAAGCGCAGTCTGCTGCGGCACAGTTTCAGCCGCATCATCTGCCACGACGTACGCAGCAGCCTGCATTTTGTGCCGGATGATGGCTTGCCTACCCACACGGTGCCGCTGGATCAAGGTAATCTGACTGCCGCCCTGATGGGCAGCGTTGCCATACCGGGGGTATTACATGGGGTGAGCCTGCCCGGTGCGGCCCCCGGCGTATACCGGGATGGCGGCTTGCTGGATTACCACCTGGACCTGCCCTTTGCCCGGCAAGATGACATCACGCTGTATCCGCACTTCGGGCCACGCATCGTTCCGGGCTGGTTCGACAAATTCCTGCCCTGGCGTCAACACCAGCCGTCCCATCACAGCAATACCCTGTTGCTTTGCCCTGCTGCGGACTATCTGGCCCGACTGCCCGGCGGCAAGCTGCCGGACCGCAGCGATTTCAAGCGCCATCGCGGCAATGATCGCCTGCGTCAACAGCAATGGCGAACAGCCCGTAGCGAAAGCCAGCGCCTGGGTGATGCCTGGCTGGAATGGCTGGCGCGCGGCTGCCCGCTGAATATGGTGGAGCCCCTGTAAGCCCCGCACCGGCACTGCACAAACAAAAAGCCCCGCATTGCGGGGCTTTACTTTGCTGCCAGGAAATCAGGCTCAGCTGGCACGGCCCAGCTTGAAGTTTTGCCACAGGCGGGAGTAAATGCGCAGGGTTTTCGGATCGACCGACTTCATGATGAAACCCTTCTTCACATCATCCGCCGTCGGGAAGATGCTGCGATCCGCCAGGTATTTCTTGTCGATGAACGGACGTGCAGCCAGGCTACCCGGTGCATAAGTCACCTTGTTGGCATTGGCAGCAGCTACATGCGGGTCCAGCGTGTAGTTGATGAAGGCCAGGGCATTGGCGGTGTTGGCGGCATCTTTCGGGATGGTCATGCTGTCCACCCAGAAGGCAACGCCGGTCGAGGGCATCAGCACCTTGATGTTGATACCGCGCTTGGCTTCTTCAGCACGGCGCTTGGCAATGTTCAGGTCGCCACCATAGCCCATGGCCAGGCAGACGTCGCCGTTGGCGATGTCATTGATGTAGCCGGAGGAGGAAAACTGGGTGATGCTGCTGCGGATGGCGGCCAGTTGCGGTGCCACGGCCTTGTAATCAGCCTCGTTATTGCTGCCCGGTTGCTTGCCGTAGTAATGCAGCACCTTGGGCAGCACGTCGGAGGCGGAGTCCAGAATGCTCACACCGCAGGACTTCAGCTTGGAGGCATATTCCGGCTTGAACAGCAGGTCCCATTCATTGGCCGGCAGCTTGCCCCCCAGGGCTTTCTTTACCTTGTCTTCGTTGATGCCCAGGGTGATCACGCCCCAGAAGTACGGCACGGCAAACTTGTTGCCCGGATCGGATGCTTCCATCAGCTTGAGCAGGGCCGGGTCCAGATTTTTGTAATTGGGGATCTTACTCTTGTCCAGCGGCTGGAACAGGCCACCCTTGATGCCTACTTCCAGAACATTATTGGACGGTACGGTAATGTCGTAGCCGGAGTGGCCGGTCACCAGCTTGGCGTTCAGCGTTTCCATGCTGTCATAGACATCGTAACGTACCTTGATGCCGGTCTTCTTGCTGAAGTCCGGTACGGTGGTCGGTGCAATATAGTCAGACCAGTTGTAGATGTTGACAACCGGTGCGCCAGCCTGAGCAGCCAGTGCAGATGCAGCCAGCAGGCCGCCTACGATGATTTTTTTCATTGTTTCCCAACTCCTTCGGTACAGGTTTTGTTGCTGCTTGCCGTTTAGGATATCAGTACATTTGTGATCAAATCTACCATTTCCTTAAACAGCAGCTATTCATCATACCGGATGGTGCACTGCAAAAATGCTGAAAGCCGCACAATATGGCGGCTTTCATGTCATTCGGGAAGCTGATTAGGCAATATCAAGACAGACTAATGACGCGCCTCGCGCACGGCGGCTACCAGGTCGTAATCAAACAGCTCGTTAGCGTCGTCTTCATCGAACACATAGTGCTGGTTGCAGTAATCGCAGACGATTTCCACACTGCCCTGCTCCAGCAGTACTTCGCCAACCTCCTGGCCACCCAGCATCTTCAGCATATTGCCCACACGCTCGCGGCTGCAGTTGCAGGAGAAGCTGACGGCTTCCGGCTCGAATACCCTTACGGTTTCTTCATGGAACAGCCGGTGCAGAATGTCGGTTGCCGGCAACGTCAGCAGCTCCTCAGCCTGCAAGGTGCCACCCAGCATGCGGATACGCTCCCAGCCTTCTGGCTCGCCGTGGCCCTCGGGCAGACGCTGCAGCAGCATGCCGGCGGCAGTACTATCATCGCAAGCCAGTACCAGGCAGGTATCCAGCTGTTCGGAACGCAGCATGTAGTTTTCCAGCATCTGGCCGATGCTGTCGCCTTCCAGCGCAACAATGCCTTGCCAGGTCTGCGCTTTGTCCAGTTTGGGTTCCAGCGTGATGACAAACTGGCCGGCACCGCCCAGCAGATCCAGAATGGGTGCATCCGGCAGCTCGCCATCCCACTTGGCGGTAGCACGCACGGTACGGTCGTGATTGCACTCCACCACGGCCAGACGCAGGGGGCCGCTGCCATGCAGTTGCAGGACCATGGCACCATCAAACTTCAGATTGGCCGACATCAGCTGCGCTGCAGCCATCATCTGCCCCAGGATAGTCTTGAGCGGAGCAGGATAGCTGCGGCGTGCCAGCACTTGCTGCCAGGCAGCATCCAGGCGTACCAGTGCCCCGCGCACCGGTGCACCATCAAACAAAAAGCGTTGCAGGGTATCGTGTTGACTCATGCTGTTTCTTTCCTGGCGGTATCGTCAGCCACTTCTACGGTATAGACAGTCATCGGCAGGCTGGAATTGACATCAAACTCGCAGCCTGCCTTGACGCCGATTTCAGCGATTTCGCGCGCGCTCAGGTTCTGCTCGTAGGCAACATGCATCGCGCCCATGGCAAACTTGCGCCCTGAGCCTATCGCCCAGAAGCGTGAGAACTGGTAGATCTCGCGCATGGGATAAACGCCGAAAATACCGTGGGCATTGGCAATCACCACCATCATCTGACTGGATTCATATGGGTCTTCCTCATCCTCTTCCGGACGCAGGTAAAACCCGTCTTTCAATTTGGGATGCAGCTTGCGGAAGGTATCGAAAATACCTTTGCGGCTGGAAAAATCCTTTTTCTTCAGTTCCTTCAACGCACCTTGCAATACCAGGTCGTGGGCGGCAGAGCCGGAAATGGCAAGATAACTGTCGCCATGACGGAAGATCTTGTCATGAAAACAATCGTAGCCCGCGAGGAGTTTCTGATCATCACCAAAGGTGGTCTGACTGTCGGCGGCAATCGCAATCTGATTGCCTTTGCGTACTGCCACAATGGTTGTCATTGCCGGATATGCCTGCTTGCAAGGGAAGGGGCTAATATAGGGCCGCGTGGCAAAAAAACAAGTCTGCAGCGCCACAATGCAACAAGCCGACTTGCGTCGGCCTGTCCACCCATCTGCCCCAAGCGCGCTTACAGCACCACGGCGGGCTTGCGTACCGGCTTAAGCTTGCCACCGGCGGAGTTGTAAGACTGCGACGCCGGCGGGACGTTCTGCGGTTCAGCCTGCTGTTCCACCGGCGAACCGTCTTTGGGTGGCAGCGATAGCCAGCGCACGGCAGCCAGCTCTGCCGGCGAAGCGACGCTGCCCTTGCAGGTCAGGCATACCGGCTTGCCACTACGTTCCTTCAGAGCCTGATCCACACGCCGCCCCACCACGGCATGGCCGTGATTGTGCTGCCATTCCAGCAAACTGTCCGCCAGATGCGGGAAGGATGGATCATCCTGCTTGTAGTGATTCTTGTAGGCGGTCAGCCACAATTCGCCCGCGGCATCTTCGTTCAGCAATACCGTTTGATAGGCCACGGTGACTGACGCCCCCTTTTGTACGGCATCGGCCAGGCTCAGGGCATCAGGATTTTTCAGGCGGATACAGCCATGGCTGCGAAAACCCGGCACCGATGCCGGTGCGTTGGTGCCATGAAAGCCCAGTCCCAGCCTGGCTTCGCCAAAGCGGATGAACACCGGCCCCAGCGGATTGTCCGGCCCGGGCGGCACCACGGTAAGCACCGGCTTGCCCTGGTTTTTCTGTTCCTCCTGGATGGATTTGGGCACATGCCAGCTAGGATCGCGATAAACGCCGGTGATGGCATAGCTGCCAATCGGAGTCTGGGTCAGCATTTTGCCAACGGCAACCGGGTAGATTTTCTGCAATCGGCCATCCTGATAAAAAAACAGGCGTGCCTGCGGCAGATTCACCACCAGATGCTGCCCGTTCTGATTGAGCAGGATATCCGGTTCCGGCATGACAGCAGCCCATCCGGCCATTGCCGTCATCAGCAAAACCGCACCAGGAACAAGAGTAAAAGCCGACACCTTCATTGCGCACCAGACCAGTCGTTTTCGATTGATGACATCATAACAGAAACACCTTATCCCCCGCCTTGGCAAAAACCCCTGCGCGGCACGGAATATTTTGAGAAAATCACGCTTTTCCGCCTGATTTCCCACACCAATACAATGACTCAGCAACAGACCATTGCTCTGGTCGAATCCCTTGACCACGAAGGCCGCGGGGTCGCCCACGTCGACGGCAAGACCATCTTCATCGACGGCGCATTGCCTTATGAAAAGGTAATATACAGCGCATACCGTAAAAAACCCACGTACGAAAATGCCGACACCACCAGCGTGCTGAAGGAAAGCTTCATGCGCGCCACGCCGCGTTGCCCGCATTTTGGCACTTGTGGTGGTTGTTCCATGCAGCATGTGGAATTCACCGCGCAAGTTGCCATCAAACAGCGCGTACTGGAAGACAACCTCAAGTTCATCGGCAAGGTAAAGGCCGAGCGCATTCTCACGCCGATTGCCGGCCCCGCTTGGCATTACCGTCACCGTGCCCGCCTGTCGGCCCGCATGGTGCCGAAAAAAGGCGGCGTACTGGTGGGTTTTCACGAAAAGCATTCCAGCTACATCGCCGAGATGCGTGAATGCCATATCCTGCCTAAACACATTTCCGCCATGATCATGCCGCTGCGCGCCATGATCGCCAAACTGTCGATCAACAGCCGCATGCCGCAAGTGGAAGTAGCGGTGGGCGACAAGGTGGACATCCTGGTATTCCGCAATATGGATGCCATCAATGCCGCCGATGAAAAGCTGCTGCAACAGTTTGCCGACACCCACCGCCAGCCGGATCGCCCGGTACAGATCTGGCTGCAACCTGGCGGCCCGGACACCTGCTATCCCATCTACCCGCTGGATGCACCGCGCCTGACCTACAGCCTGCCGCAATACAGTGTGGAAATGCCTTACTACCCCACCGAATTCACCCAGGTGAACCCGCAGATCAATGCGGTGATGGTGTCGCGCGCGCTGGGCTTTCTCGACCCGCAGCCGGGCGAACGCATTGCCGACATGTTCTGCGGCATCGGCAACTTCACCCTGCCCATTGCCCGCTCCGGTGCCCAGGTGCACGGCATGGAAGGCAGCCAGGCACTGGTGAAGCGTGCGGTGGAAAACGCCACCCACAACGGCCTGCAGGACAAGGTGAGCTACGAAATGGCCAACCTGTTCGAAGTCACGCCGGAAAGCTTTGCTGCACTGGGAAAATTCGACAAGATGCTGGTAGACCCGCCGCGCGACGGTGCCATCCAGCTGCTCAAGGCCATGACCGACGACACCGCCCCACAGCGCATTGTCTACGTGTCCTGTAACCCGGCCACGCTGGCACGCGATGCCAATGTGCTGGTCAACACCAAGGGCTACACCCTCAAGGCCGCGGGCATCATTAACATGTTCCCGCACACCGCCCACGTGGAGTCCGTCGCCTGGTTCGAAAAAACCGGCCCGGCCAAGAGCCTGAAGGAAGTGGCTGACATGGAAGCGGCAGAAGAAGCCATCCGCGAAGCCAAGCGTCAGGCCCGCAAGGCGCAGGAAGCCGAGGCAGAAGCCAAGAAGCAGGCGGAACTCGCCGAAAAAGCCGCTGCCAAGGAAGCGCGCCGTCAGCACTATCTGGATAACAAGGAGTATTACGACGCCCGTAGTGCTGCCCAGCAGCAGGCCCGCGATGCTGCTGCCGGTGCAGAGGACGGCACAGCCAAGGAATAAGCTGTTTTAGGTGTTTGCCTGTAGCGTTCGACCCCGGTTGTCACCCCGGAGCGAACGATGCAGGCGCACCTGACCGACAGCTATATATCCAGAATCAAGACCCCGGATGCGCGTGTAGAGCTCAAGGACACGCGGATACCGGGGTTTATCGTTATGGAGTTTGCTGTCCGCTCGCAGGACTGAGGGACGGTAGAAACTCAGCTATCAGGGTGGAAAAGGTGGTCAAAAGCCTTGCTTTCGGCATGGCTTTACAGCATTGATAAGCAACTGCCTGTGAATATGTCGCACAGCTACTACAGAAACGAAATTAACAATTGTAAACAATGAAAATTCGCCTCTAGAATTAGACCATTACAGGCAAAACCGGTGAAAGCCGGTGACGCAAAACTAAAGGGACTACCGGTGGCATTTGCCCCCATGTCAGCCAGTTGCCAGCGACGATGTTTGTGGCTGCACGCGCTCCTTTGGCTTTGCCGGATACCACTGAAGGAAAGCAATGAGCGCCTCCAATACCCTCTCCCGCCAGCAAGATGGTCAGCTTGACAGCAGCTCCGGCTTGAAGGCCGTCGATGAATTGCTGGGCAGCATCGGCCTTGGCTCATTGCACGACGCTTCCCCACTTCCTCAAGCCACCATGCTGCACTCGGCCCTGCCGTTCGCGAGCCTGAGCAGCACCACCGTGAGCACCAGCACGGCAGCCTCAACGGTCGCACTGGCCAACACCGGCAGCACAGCCAGCAGCAGCACGGTAAAAACTGGCAGCACCACTGCACCCAGCTGGATCAGCACCCTGAGCGATGCCGCTCTCAAGGCTGACATGGCCGCCATGGCGGGCACCGTAACCGAGGCTGGACTGGCCAAGATGGTGACCGATCTGGCCGCCGAGCTGACCAGCAGCAAGACCACGCTGTCCACCAGCCAGTTCAACGACCTGAAAGCCATCGTCACCAATCTGAACGTGGGTGAAACAGCATCTTCCTATTCGCAGTACACCCTGAATGCACTGGTCAACGGCAATGCCGCCAACAGTAGCTGGACCGGCGGTGCGGCCAGCAGCAGCGCGCTGGGGAACCTGGCAGTAGGCGCCAGTGTCGCCCAATTGAACAATCTCGATGGCAAATGGCTGCAAGGCACTGATTTGCCGACTTCAACGGTCACCGTAAGCGGCACCACCTCCAAGATTACCTACACCAGCAGTACCGCCGCCCTGTTTGGCAGCAGCGGCCCGCTGGCCAGCGATATCAACCAGGGCAAGCTGGGGGATTGCTACTTCCTGTCGTCGATTGCCGAGGTGGCGATGCAGGACTCCGCCATCATCAAGAACATGATCACAGTGAATGGCA
Organism: Aquitalea sp.; assembly: GCF_030150775.1. Classification (NCBI taxonomy): domain Bacteria; kingdom Pseudomonadati; phylum Pseudomonadota; class Betaproteobacteria; order Neisseriales; family Chromobacteriaceae; genus Aquitalea; species Aquitalea sp. The sequence goes on along the minus strand of NZ_JASLFG010000025.1, from coordinate 103,795 downwards.
ATGGCTCGTATGGCGTGGCCTTCCACGTCAAGGGTGCTACCGAGTACGTGACCGTCAACAACGTACTGCAAACCGGCTGCAACTCCGGCCCCAATATGTGGGCTACCCTGCTGGAAAAGGCTTATGCCCAGCTGCAGGCCATCAATGTCACCACTGGCAACAGCTATACCGGCAACAGCTTTACCGCCATCGGCAATGGCGGCCTGCCGGAGTACGCGCTGGAGTCCATCACCGGTGCATCGCAGATTACCGACTACAGCGCCAGCGGCACCAGCTGGCTGAGCCGCACCTACAATTCCTCGCTGTCCGGCACCGGCTCGCAAAGCGGCCTGAGCAGCGCCACGGTACTGAGCTCGCTGAAAGCACATCTGTCCGCTGGCGACGACGTGGTGCTGTCCTCCTACACCTGGAGCTACGATGCCGCCGGCAAGGTGCAGCTGGTAGCAGGCCATGCCATGTCGGTTTACGGCATTGATGCAGCCAACGGCTATCTGCAGATTCGTAACCCGTGGGGCAGCCAGACCGGCCAGTACTGGAACACCACCTTTGAAGCCAGCCTGGCTACTCTGCTGGCAGCTGGCGACACCATCACCGTGGACAATGCCGGTGGTTCGGTGCCGGTCACACCATCTGCCCCCATCCTGAGCAACCAGACGGCCAACCAGTCCCTTGCTGCCAACCACGCTTTCTCGCTGTCGCTGGCCAATGTTTTTGTCGATCCGCAAAACCAGGCGCTCAGCTACCAGGTTAGCCAGGCCAACGGTCAGGCCCTGCCATCCTGGCTGACTTACAACGCCAGCACCAATACCCTGTCCGGCACCACGCCGCTTACCAGCAGCAGCACCCAGCTACTGGTGAAGGTTACCGATACCAGCGGCCTGACTGCATCGGAAACCTTCACCATCAGCGATACGGTTTCGGCACCAACGCTGAGCAAGGCCACCGCCACCCAGGTGGTGACACCGGGCCATGCCTTCAGCTTTGCCCTGCCTGCCGGTACCTTTACCGATCCGCAAGGCGAAACCCTCAGCTACACGGCCAAGCTGGCCAGCGGCGCAGCACTGCCATCCTGGCTCAGCTTCAATGCCCAGACGCAAACTTTCAGCGGTAGCGCACCAGCAGCCAACACTTCGCTGTCGCTGCTGGTAAGCGCAAGCAACCAGGCCGGCCTGTCCGCCTCGGAAACCTTCACCCTGAACGATGCCTACGCGGCCCCCACGCTGAACCAGCAAACCGCCAGCCAAACCATCAATGCCGGCAAGGCCTTCAGTTTCAGCCTGCCGGCCACCACCTTTGTCGATCCGCAAGGGCTGGCACTCACTTACAAAGCCGCACTGGCCAATGGCCAGGCGCTGCCGGCCTGGCTGAGTTTCAATGCCCAGACCGAAACCTTCTCCGGCACCGCACCCACCACGGCAGGCAGTTTCTCGGTAAAGCTCACCGCTACCGACAGCATCGGACTGTCCAGCTCGGAAACCTTCACCATCAACGATGTGGCCACCGCACTGAAGGCCCCGGTGGTGAACCCGCTGCCGTTGACCATTGGCTTCAACGCCAATGGCACGCTGAGCATCAATGTGCCGCAAGGGACGTTTACCGATCCGCAAGGACAAACGCTCACCTACGGTGCCAGCCAGTCCAATGGCCAGGCCTTGCCCAGCTGGATTACTTTCAACGCGCAGAACGACAGCTTTACCGCCACGCTGGGCCACCAGACCGAGTCCGCCATCATCACCGTCAAGGCCACCGATACTGCCGGCCTGTCGGCCAGCGAAACCTTCTCGCTCACGCTGGGCGCGGTGGCTGCAACTCCGGGCAGCCTGGTTGGTAACAGCAGCCCGGCCATTTCGCTGGTGGGTGTGTCGCATACCACCACGGACAGTGCGCTGCATATTGCCTGATTGGCGGCAAACAAAACGGCGTACTGCTTGCTGCAGTACGCCGTTTTTTCATGCCTTATATGCAGGTGGCCAGGCCACCGTGTTTCAGCGCCCGCTGGAAACCACGGAAAAGTGGCGGTCCAGCAAGATCAGGTCCTGCTGCCCCAGCACACCGCAATCAGCACGCAGCGCAATCCAGCTGACCAGCTGGTTGTATTGCGCCAGCAGCAGGTCGCGCCGGGCCTGGTATAGCTGTTCCTCGCTGTTGAGAATGTCGGTCAGCGTCTTCACCCCCGCCGCCAGCCCAAGCTTGCTGGCCTTCACCGTTTCGGCACTGGAAAACACTGCTTTTTGCAGCGAGGCCACCTTGCGCGCCCCTGTACTCACGCCGTAAAACTGGCGGCTGATTTCCAGCTCCACCTGTGCACGGGCATTGTCCAGCTCAGCCAGTGCCTGCCGGTACTGGGCATTGCTCTGGGCAATCTGGGCGCTGTTGTAGCCACCATTAAACAGCGGCACGCTCAGCTCTACGCCGATCACATTCTGGGTGATGCGCTGGTTGATGGTGGACACGGAACTGGCACTGGAACGGTCCTTGCTGGCCACCAGTTCCAGCGTGGGATAATTACCGGCCCGCGCGCGCTTTACCTCCTGCTCGGCAATGTGAACATTCTGCTGTGCCACACGGATATCCGGGCTGAGCGCCAGTGCCTTGTCGCGCCAGTCGGCCAACTGCCCCTCGGTGCCCAGATAGCGGCCGATGTCCGCCTCCGGCTCGGCCAGCGCCGTGGCTGGCTGGCCGGTGGTGGTCTGCAGCGTGCGTTCGGCAATCAGCTGCATATTACGGGCTTCGATCAGCTCCGCATCAGCCATGGCCATGCGCGCTTCCGCGTCGTGGATGTCAGTCACCGTGCCATCCCCCTGCTCGAACAGCTTTTGCGCCTGGGTACGTGCGGCTTGCAGCGCATGCAGCTTGGCTTCGCTCAGCACCAGGTTTTTCTGAGACAGCAGCACCCCCAGATAGGCCGACAGATAGCGCAACACCAGCTCGTTTTCCTTGCGGGCAAACAGCGCGTGGCTGTAGTCCACCCGCGCCAGGCCCTGCTGGTACAGCGCCCAGCGTTGCAGGTTGAACAATGGCTGACGCAGCTGGATGGCGGCGTCCTGACTCATGTAATTGAGCGGCGAGGTGGAGATGGCTCCGGTGAAGTCCGGTGCGGTATCGCTGCCGGTCACCTTGCTGCGGTTGAAGCTGGCATTGACGGTGGGCAGCAATTGCGCGCGGCCCATCGGGCCATTGGCTTCACCGGCTTCGCGCTCGGCGGCGGCCGCCTGATATTGCGCATCGTAGGCGCGGGCCAGTTGCAGGCCTTCCAGCAAGCCATAGCCCGCAGACAGGGCAGGCATCGCCAACAGACAGGCCGCAGCCAGCAGCGCCGGGCGAAACAGCGGACGGTCGGTCATCAGCTTTCCTTGAAGGCCAGATTCATGCGATCTAGCACCGGCTTGAGCAGATAACGCAGCATGGTGCGCTCGCCACTCTTGATGACAATGCTGGCCGGCATGCCGGGCTTGACCTGCTGATCACCCAGCAGCTGCATGCCTGCCGGTGTCACCTTCACTTGGGCCAGGTAATAGGGCATGCCGGTTTTGGCATCCAGCAAGCGGTCAGCCGAGAAGGTGGCCACCACGCCCGGAATCACCGGCGTGGTTTGCTGGTTGAGTGCGGGGAAGCTGACATCCACCGCCAGGCCGGGGTGTACCTTGGCGCTCATGGCCGGGTCCACCATGGCTTCGATCAGCAGGGGCTGATTATCCGGCACCACCTCCAGCAAGGGCTGGCCGGCCTGCACCACCCCGCCCACGGTGTGCATCTTCAGGCCCAGCACCCGCCCGGCCAGCGGCGCGCGGATGATGCTGTTGGCCAGTACATAGCGCTGGGCAGACAGCCGGTCGCGCAGGGTGGCGGTTTCCTTCTGAATGTCGGTCAGCTGCGATTCCACTTCTTTCTGGTAGTCCTGCTTGCGGGCCAACTGCCGCAGCCGGGTTTCGGCAATGGCATCCTGCACCCGGCCGATGCTGGCAATGGTGTCGGCCAGCTGGCCACGGATCTCTGCCGCACCGCGTTCCAGCTGGTACAGGCGGTTTTTCGGCACATAACCGCCGGCCGCCAGCTCGCGGATGCCGTCCAGTTCCTTGTCCTGCCACTTGCTCTGCTCAGCGCGGGCGGTTTTCATGCCTTGCAGGCCGCGCAGCTGTTCCTGCAGGCCCTTGATGTTTTCATCCTGAGCCTGCAGCTCGCTATGCAGTCCTTCGCGCCGGGTATGAAACAACTGGGTTTGCAGCTGCTTTGCCTGCTGCACGCGCTCGGTATTACCCGGCAGCTCCTGTCCCAGCGCATTGAGCTCGGCAGAAAACTGCAGGCTGGTGCTGCCATCGCGCTCGGCCAGCAGCCGGTCTTCAATGGCGCGGGCGCTGATGAACTGCGCCAGCGTGCTGCCGATTTGCGCGCGCGCTTCGGTATCGTTCAGCGTCAGCAAGGGCTGGCCCTTGCGCACCACATCGCCCTCTTTCACCAGCAAGCGCTCCACGCTGCCGCCAGTCAGGTGCTGCACCGTCTGGCGGTTGCTGGCCACGATGACGCTGCCGTTGGCGGTAACCCCTTCATCCAGCGGTGCCAGTGCTGCCCACAGCACAAAACCGCCAAAGCCGAGCAACAGCACCTTCAGCCCCCAGCGGCCGATGCGCCGGTCGTCAGTATCCACCCGGCCAAACGGCTCAATGGCGGCAGGCGTGGCCGGGGCCTGCTCATCAGGGCGGGAAGTCGATTTACCAAATAGATTCATGCCGGGCTTTCGCTGGAGGTACTACCTGCCTGCTGCATGGCAGCCTGCTGTTGCAAGGCTTGCTGGCTGGCCTGATTCAGTGCGTACAGCACCTGGTCGCGCAGGCCGAACAGGTGCAACTGGCCATCACGCAACACCAGTAGCTTGTCCACCGCATTGAGGATGCTGGTGCGGTGGGTGATCAGCAGCACGGTGCTGCCGCGGGCCTTGAGGTCCATTACGGTATGGATCAGTGCCTGCTCGCCCACATCGTCCAGATTGGAATTGGGCTCATCCAGCACCACCAGCGCCGGGCTGGCGTAGATGGCGCGCGCCAGGCCAATGCGCTGCTTCTGACCGCCGGACAGCATGCCGCCGCCATCGCCCAGCCGGGTATCGTAGCCCTGTGGCAAGCGCAGTATCATCTCGTGCACGCCGGCGCGGGTGGCGGCTTCTATCACCAGTGCCGAATCCACCTGGCCGAAGCGGGCAATGTTTTCGGCAATGCTGCCTTCAAACAGCTCGATATCCTGCGGCAGATAACCGACATGTGGCCCCAGTTCATCCTTGCTCCACTGGAACACATCGGCCCCATCCAGCCGCACCTTGCCCGACTGTGCCGGCCAGATGCCCACCAGCAGGCGCGCCAGGGTGGACTTGCCCGCTGCGCTGGGGCCGACAATGCCCACCACATCGGCCGGCTGCACGGCAAAGCTGATGTTCTTCAGGATGGGCAGGCTGCTGCCCGGCGCAGCCGCCACCACGCCCTCCACCTGCACACTACCTTGCGGGCGCGGCAGGCTCATACCGCTGAGCCGTGCCGGATAGGTTTCCAGCAGTTCGTCCAGGCGCTGGTAGGCGGCGCGGGAGGAAATCAGCTGCTTCCAGGTGGCAATGGCCATTTCCACCGGCTGCAAGGCACGCCCCATCAGGATGGAGCCGGCAATCATCATGCCGGGGGAGATTTCGTTCTGGATGGCCAGTACCGCCCCCACCGCCAGTACCAGCGACTGCAAGGCCAGCCGCACCAGTTTGGACACCGCGCCGATGCGCGCCGCGCGGTCGGAGGCTTCGGTCTGTTTTTCCAGCACCCGGCTTTGCAACAGGAACCAGCGTTCGCGCAGCGCTGGCAGCATGCCCATGGCCTCGATCACCTCGGCATTACGCAGATTGTTGTTGGCATAGTTACTGGCCGCAATCGCTGCCTGGTTAGCCTCACCCAGCGGTTTGCGGGTGGAGGTTTCGGTCAGCCAGGCCAACGCGCACAGAATCAGCATGCCGGCCAGCACAAACATGCCCAGCATCCAGTGGAACATGAAGGTGACTACCAGGTAGATGGGGGCCCACGGCGCATCGAAAAAGGCAAACAGGCCATTGCCGGTGAGGAATTGGCGCAGCGTGGTGAGGTCGTGCAGTGCCTGGCTGGCATTGCCGTTGTTGCGGCGCAGATTGCGCTCGAAGGCGGCGGTGAACACGCGAAAGTTCAGCTGCATGTCCAGCCGGTTTCCCACGCGGATCAGCACCGCCGAGCGCACCAGCTCCAGCACCGCCATCAGGCCGTACAGGCCCACCACCATCAGGGTCAGCATCAGCAGCGTGGTTTCATTGCGGCTGTGCAATACCCGGTCGTAGATCTGCAGCATGTAGATGGAGGGCAGCAGCATCAGCAGGTTGATCACCGCGCTGAACCCCGCCAGCCGGTAAAACACATGCCGGAAGGTAAACATGATCTGTGCCAGTTCGGACCGGGACTGCAAAAGACGTTTCATGAGCTGGAGTCTCGAGATGGCATGCAAGGGGAAGAGAAGGCATTCGCCTTCAGTCCAGGTAAAAAAATGCAAGCAATCTTACCATTGGCATGCTGCGCGCCCTATCCCCATTTTAGTAAGCGGGTTTAGGCTTCGCCGCTGCAAAATCACCACCGTATCCGGCTGGTCAGCACTGACGGCACGGAGTAAGGTTGCCAGCTTGCTTGCATTGCACGGACACAGGATTGCCATGTTTATCGAAGACAGCAGCAGCATCGTCTATTACCAGCTCACCACTGCCAGCGGTACGGAGTTTTCCGTGCCGGAATTCATCCTGCGGGTGGACGCGGCGGACTTCTGCGGCTGGCAGCTGCGCTACGGCGAATGGACCGGTTTTGCCGACCGCCCCGGCCCGGACGGCGCGGCCCAGGCACTACAACTGGCGGTGGAGGAAATGCTGGAGCGGGTGGAATACCGTGGCAAATGAAACAGCCCGGCCGTTTAACAGGAAACGTACCGGGCTGGCAGCCAAGGCGGCTGAGCAGGTTTAAAGCGGTGCTCAGTGCTTTAGCATGATGTGGCGCACACAGCTGTAATCTTCCAGCGCGTACATCGACATATCCTTGCCATAGCCGGAGCGCTTCATGCCGCCGTGCGGCATTTCACTCACCAGCATGAAGTGGGTGTTGACCCAGGTGCAGCCGTATTGCAGCTGGGCGCTCACCTGCATCGCCCGGCCCACGTCTGCCGTCCACACCGAGCTGGCCAGGCCGTAGTCGGAATCATTGGCCCACTGGATTACCTGCTCGGCATCGTCAAACGGGGTGATGGACACCACCGGGCCAAACACTTCACGCTGCACGATTTCATCCTGCTGGCGCGCGCCGGCAATCACCGTAGGCTGGTAGAAAAAGCCCGGCCCCTCACCCAGCTTGCCGCCGGTCAGCACTTCCACATGCGATTGCTGCTGGGCACGTTCGACAAAGCTGGCCACCCGGTTGCGCTGGCGCTCGGAAATCAGCGGTCCCATTTCCACGCCTTCCAGATGCTGGTGGCCTACCTTGATGCTGCCCACCGCGCTGGCCAGATCGGCGGCAAAGCGCTCGTAGACACCTTTTTGCACATACAGGCGGCAGGCGGCGGTGCAATCCTGGCCGGCATTGTAGTAACCGAAGGCGCGGATGCCCTCCACGGCTGCGGCAAGGTCGGCATCATCAAAGATGATGACCGGCGCCTTGCCGCCCAGCTCCAGGTGGGTACGCTTGACCGAACGCGCGGCGGTTTCCAGCACGCGCTGGCCGGTGGACACATCGCCGGTGATGGAAATCATCCGTACTTGCGGCTGGGAGATCAGCGGGCTGCCCACGCTTTCGCCCCGGCCCAGCACCAGGTTGAACACCCCGGCCGGGAACAGGCCGGCCACCAGCTCGGCCAGCTTCAGCGTGGACAGCGGTGTCTGCTCGGACGGCTTGAGCACCACGGTATTGCCTGCCGCCAGCGCCGGTGCCATTTTCCAGGCCGCCATCATCAGCGGATAGTTCCACGGCGCAATCGAGGCCACCACGCCCAGCGGGTCGCGGCGGATCATGCTGGTATGGCCGGGCAGGTATTCACCGGCCAGCATGCCGGTCTGGGCGCGCACCGCACCGGCAAAGAAGCGGAACACATCCACCACGGCGGGAATTTCATCATTCAGGGCCAGATGATAGGGCTTGCCACAGTTAAGCGATTCCAGCCGGGCGAATTCCGGCCCGCGCGCCTCGATGGCATCGGCCAGTTGCAGCAGCCTTTCGGCACGCTCGCGCGGGGTAGTGGTGGCCCAGGCCGGGAATGCCGCCTGGGCGGCAGCCACGGCTGCCTGTACCTGTTCCAGCGATGCTTCGTTGATCTTGACGATCAGCTCACCGCTGGCCGGGTTGAGAATGGCTTCCGCATCGCCCTCCCCGGCCACGAATTCGCCATTGATCAGCATTTTGCACTGCAGAGTCTTGTCCATGCTCAGTCCTCGTCGTCTATTTGCCGCTGCCGGCAATGTCTTCCGTGCCACGGGTCAGGGTATAAGCAGCCAGAATGGGCAGTGCTGTCATCAGCATCACGCACAGGGCCACCACATTGGTAATGGGTACATCGCGCGGCCGGGTAAGCTGGTTCAGCATCCAGATGGGCAGCGTCACTTCATTGCCGGCGGTAAAGGTGGTGACGATGATCTCGTCAAAACTCAAGGCAAAGGCCAGCATGCCACCCGCCAGCAGCGCGGTGGCAATCTGCGGCAGGATGACGTAGCGAAAGCTCTGCCACATGTCGGCCCCAAGGTCTTGCGAGGCCTCCAGCAAACTGGTGCTGATACGGCGAAAGCGTGCAATCACGTTGTTGTACACCACCACCACGCAGAAGGTGGCGTGGCCGATGGCGATGGTCCAGAAACCCGGCGTGATATCCGCCAGCCGGAAGGCCGACAGCAAGGCAATGCCGGTGATGATGCCGGGCAGTGCAATCGGCAGGATCAACATCATGGTGATGGCGTCCTTGCCCAGAAAGTCGCGCCGGTACAGCGCCGCAGCGGCCAGTGTGCCCAGCAGCAGCGCCAGCACCGTAGCCAGTGCCGCCAGCCGTAAGGACAGGCCGATGGCGGCCAGCACATCATCGCGGGCAAAGGCAGCGGCAAACCAGCCCAGGGTGAAGCCCTGGGGCGGAAAGCTGTAACCCGAACTTTCTGCATTGAAGGCATACAGCACGATCACGGCAATGGGCAAAAACAGGAAACCAATGCTGCCAAAGGCCAGCAGGCGCAGCCACCACGGGGCGCGGTCGGATTGATCAGAGTGCATCGAACGCTCCCAGTTTGCGGGCACCCAGCAGGTACAGGCCGATGATGCACACCGGCACCACGGTAAAGGCGGCGGCCAGCGGCATATTGCCGATGGAACCCTGCATGGTGTACACCATCGAGCCAATGAACAGGCCGGAAGGGCCAATCAGCTGCGGGATGATGTAATCGCCCAAGGTCAATGAAAACGTGAAGATGGAACCGGCCACCACTCCAGGGAAAGCCAGCGGCAGAATCACATGGCGGAAGGTTTGTGCACCGCTGGCACCCAGATCGCTACTGGCCTGCAGCAGATTGGCCGGTACCCGCTCCAGTGCCGCCTGGATGGGCAGGATCATGAAAGGCAGCCAGATATAGGTGAACACGGTAAAGCGCCCCAGATTGGACGTGGTCAGCGAATTCCCCCCGATCAGCGGCAGTGTCATCAGCCAGTCGACAATGCCCTGCAAGCCCAGCGACTGATAGGCCCAGTACACGATGCCGCCCTTGGCCAGCAACACTGTCCAGGCATACACCTTGACGATATAGCTGGCCCACATTGGCAGCATCACTGCCACATAAAAGAAGCCCTTCTGCCAGCCACGGGCATAGCGCACCATGTAATAGGCCAGCGGGAAAGCCAGCACTGCCGAGGCCAGCGACACCAGCGTGGCCATGCTGAGGGTGCGCAACACGACGTCCAGATTGGCCGGCGACAGCAGCTGCCGGTAGTTTTCCAGCGTCAGTTCCCGGCTGACCGACATGGTGAAGTCGTCAAAAGTGAACACGCTTTGAGCCAGCAAGGTACACAGCGAACCCAGATATACCAACACAAACCACAGCAGTGGTAGCGCCAGCAGCAACAGCAGTTGCAGACTGGGGTGACGATAGAGGGTGATGCCCAGGCGTATCAGCAATCCCTGCCGGGCAGGCGCAATCTGCCCCTGGGGCAGCGAAGCAGTCATCATCTTGTCCTCCTCAACCGGCCAAGGTATGCATGGCCTGTGCCGGCAGCCATACCGTAAGGGCCTGGCCCGGTGTCAGCGCCAGCGTGGCAGCAGCATCGTCATTGGGCAGCACCATGCTGATGATGCGTTCCGGGCCGGCTTCCAGCTCGTAGCGGCTGACCGCGCCCAGATACTGCACATCCAGCAGACGGGTAGGCAGGCGGATGCCATCACCATCCTGACCATCCTGCACCGGGCGGATGCGCTCCGGCCGCACGGCAAATGCCTGCTGCTGGCCAGTCAGGCTGGCGGCCCAGCCGGCATCGAACACATTGGAGGTACCGACAAAGTCGGCCACAAAAGCGGTGGCCGGACGGGTGTAGAGTTCCTGCGGGGCAGCAATCTGTTCGATGCGTCCCTTGTTGAACACCGCCACCCGGTCCGACATCGACAGTGCCTCGCCCTGATCATGGGTGACATAGATGAAGGTAATACCCAGCTTGCGCTGCAGGGCTTTCAGCTCGGTCTGCATCTGTTCGCGCAGTTTCAGGTCCAGCGCGCCCAGCGGTTCATCCAGCAGCAGGACACGCGGCTGCAAGATCAGCGCCCGGGCCAGTGCCACGCGCTGGCGCTGGCCACCGGACAAGGCCGACGGGCGGCGGCTGCCATACTGCCCCAGCTTGACCATCTCCAGCATGGCTTCGGCACGGCGATGACGCTCGGCACGGGCCACACCCTTGATCATCAGCCCGTAGGCCACATTGTCCAGCACGCTCATGTGCGGAAACAGCGCGTAGTCCTGGAACACGGTGTTGACGTCGCGCAGATTGGGCGGCAGGCCGGCGGCTTCACGGCCGAAAATCTGGATGGAGCCACTGCTGGGCTGCTCGAAACCGGCAATCAGCCGCAGACTGGTGGTTTTGCCGGAACCAGACGGCCCCAGCATGGAAAAGAATTCGCCCTCGGCAATGGCAAGGTCGATCTGGTCCACCGCGCGCACGGCATCGTAATGGCGGCTGACCTGTTGAAAACGGACGGCAAGGCTCATGAACAAAGCTCCCGGCTGCCCACCGGTACCACACCGGCAGGCAGCATGTTCTGCATACGGTCAGCGACCGCCCATGATGGCAATGTAATCGGCAGTCCAGCGGCTGTAGGGTACACAGCTACCCTGGCTGCACTTGGCCACCGGTGTACGCCAGAAGCGGATCTGGCCGAAGCGGTCAAAACCGTTGCTCTGGCAGAAATTGCTGCCGCCAGGGGCCTTGGTCTTGCAGGCGTCCGCCACCACCGGATTGGAACCAAACCATTCGGCCAGTGCGGATTGCAGATTCTTGTTGAGCGACCATTCCATCCACTTGTATGCACAAACCGGGTGCTGGGCCTGGGCATGCAGCATGGTGGTATCGGCCCAGCCGGTGGCCCCTTCTTGCGGAATGGTGCCGGCCACCGGGAATTTCTCTGCTTGCAGGGTGTTGATGGTGTAACCCCAGGCACTGGAAACCGCCACGCCTTCTTTCTTGAAGTCGTTCATCTGTACCGTGACATCGTGCCAGTAACGATGGGTCAGGCCCTTTTGCTGGCGCAGCAGTTGCAGCACGGCAGCGTACTGGGCCTCGTTCAGTTCATACGGGTCCTTGATGCCCAGCTTGGGGTTCTTGTGCATCAGGTAAAGCGCAGCGTCGGCAATATAGATGGCACCGTCGTAAGCTTGCACCCGGCCCTTGTTGGGCTTGCCGTCCGGCAGATTGCCCGGCTCAAACACCACCGACCAGCTACTAGGCGCTTTGGGAAAGATCTTGCTGTTGTACATCAGGAAGTTGGCCCCCCACTGGTAGGGCACACCATAGGGCTTGCCGGCCACGGTGAACCAGTTGCCGTTCTTCACGCGCGGGTCCAGCGTCTTCCAGCTGGGAATCAGGGCCGGATTGATTTCCTGCACCTTCTTGCCATAGATCAGCCGCAGCGAGGCATCACCGGATGCCGTCACCAGGTCGTAATTGGGCGAATTCATCAGCGACACCATTTCATCCGAGGTGGCGGCGGTCTTGACGTTCACCTGGCAACCGGTAGCTTTTTCAAAGCCGGTCACCCAATCGTAATTCTTGTCGCTCTGGCCACGTTCGATATAGCCGGGCCAGGCAATGATATTGAGCTTGCCTTCCGGCTTGCCCAGGCTGGTCAGCGGTGCGGCCAGCACGGCAGGGGCAATCAGGCTGGAACTGACCAAGGCGGCGGTCAGGCGAATCAGGCTGCTTTGCATCACGTTTCTCCTTCTCCAAGGACTGCGCATTGTGCGTCTGGGAATGTGTGAGCCGATTCTAGGCAGTGTTCGCCACCGCCCCTAGCCAGTGTGGCCAATGACAGCACTTGGAAAAACAGATAGCTCATGCCAGAGGCAGGCAAATGGGAATAACGCAGACCGTAGAAACTACACCAGACCTCCGTGCAGACCAGGTGTACCACATGACATTGGGTAATTTATCGAAAATTCCGATCAGTAATACGCGATTATCTTTTAAACAGATATCAGGAGAAGGTCTGTTTGTGGCTGCGACTGTACTCTCTGGCCAAGGTAAGGAAGTTATGGGTGTTGTCAGAAACCTGCATGCCGCGCCGCCATACCACCCCGACTTCCAGCGTCGGCGTTGCCTCCTGCAAGGGCAGCACCTCCAGCCTATCCCCCTCCAGCGACCAGGGGCGATACAGCACATCCGGCATGATGGCCAGCCCGGCACCAGTCGCCACCAGGCTACGCATGGCCTCGACCGAAGCGGTTCGCACCGCCAGCTGCGGCTTGCGGCCAATCTGCCGCCATAGCGCGGTAGCCACGTCTTCCAGTTCGTCCAGCTTCAGCGCCACCAACGGCTGGTCGGCCAGATCTGACAGCGTCACCACACCACCATCCAGCAGGCGATGACCGGAAGGCAGCCACAGGCGATAGCTGGATTGTTGCAACACCTCGGTATGCAAGGCCTGACGGTTCTGCACATTGGAAACAATGAGGACCGCAGCATCCAGTTCGCCATTGACCAGCAGGTGTTCGATATAGTCGCGCTGATCCTCCACCACCCGCACTTCCACTTGCGGGAAGGTGCTGCGAAACCGCTCCAGCAGATAGGGCAGAAAGTAACCGCATACCAGGCTGGTTACGCCGATATTGAGCTGGCCGGTGACGGCATCCGGTCGGGTAGACAGGGCTTCGCGGGCATGGCGCACCGAGGCCAGAATCTGGTGGGCGTGGCGCAGAAACTGATAACCGGCATGGGTCAGGCTCATGCCACGGGCGTGACGGGTAAACAACAGCACCCCCAGATCATCCTCCAGCGCGCGAATGGCCTCAGTCACCACTGATTGCGAGACATTCAGATCCTGTACGGCACGAGAAATGGATTCCATCTCGGCCACGGCAACAAAATAGCGCACGTTTTTCAGCGTGATCGACACCCCAACCCCTTTCAACTACCAGTCCTTGTTATCTGGCAGATTGTGCCCGAGCGCAGCCAGGACGGACAGCACAATGCAAAAAGCCCAGTCATTGCTGACTGGGCTTCAAATGCTTGGCTCCCCGAGCAGGGCTCGAACCTGCGACCTGCGGATTAACAGTCCGTCGCTCTACCAACTGAGCTATCAGGGAATCGCCTAAAGAGAAAGCTATTTTATAAATAGCTGAGCAAATCGTCAAGCCCCTGCAAGTGTTTTTTGCAGGGGCAATTCAAGCATCAGTTGTTGCGGGTTTCCACTTGCTTCAGCTCAACGGCCACATGCTGCTCTTCCGTCTGACGTACCACGTCGCGACGGCGCGGGCCAGCCTGCACTTCCACTTGCGGAACCTCCACTTCGGAGACAGCCTTGGTTGCCACCATGACCAGACCACCCAGATCTGCCGGCAATGCGGCTTCTGCCTGCGCCTGTACCGGTACGTGTACCTGAGCTTCTACGACAGCAGCCTGCTCAACCACCACCTCGGTCACGGCAGCGGCTACCACTTCCGCCTGAACCGGCACCTCGGCAACGGCAGCCACTTTGGCGATTACCGCCTCGCTTGCTTCTACCTTGGTTTCCACCACGGTGCTTACCTGCTCCAGCGGTGCCACCACTTCGGCAAGTTCTACTACCGGGCTGACAGCAACGGCTTCGATCTGCACTTCCGGCGCAACCTCTGCCACTACTTCCACGGCAGCCAGAGCCACATCAGCAACCGCGGCTGCAATTGGTGCGGAAACCGTTTCGGCAAGCGCAACCGGGGCAGCTTCAGGCTGCGGTGCAGCTTCTACTACGACCACTTGCGGGGCTGCAGTTTCTACCACGGCTACCGGCTCTACCGCAGCAGGAGCAACGACTTCAGCAGCTGCTGCAACGGCAGCCAGAGCAGCACCAGCGACCGCAACATCAGTGGCTACTTCACCAGTGGCTTCATTGCGGTTTTCCGCTGCCGGGGCAGCGCTATCGCCTTCTACATTGTCACGGCGACGGTCACGACGGCCACGACGACGACGACCACGTTCGCCACGCTCTTGTTGCTCGGCAGACTCGGCGGCAGCTTCCACGCCTTCGGCACCATTCAGGTTCAGTTCTTCCTGAGCAGCAGCCAGCGGCTTGTCAGCCTCGTTGCGCTCGGGCTGTTGACGACGGCGGGACGGCTTTTCAGCAGCTTGCGGTGCCGATTGTTCAGCACGCTCTTCAGCCTGCGGGCGAGCGCTCTGCTCGCGTGTGTCCCGGTTTTCACGCGGCTCGCGTTCACGGCGCTGACGCGGTTCGCGTTGTGGCTGTTCGCTGCGCTCCGGGCGCTCCGGGCGCTCGGCACGTTCCTGGCGCTCTACACGCTCCGGACGTTCCTGCCGGTCACCACGCTCACCACGTTGTGACTGACGACGGCCATCCTGGCGCTCACCATCGGCACGTGCTTCGGTCGGACGCTTGCCGGCCTCTTCACCCTGACGGCGATCGTGATGATCACGGCGTGCCTGGCTGCCCGGACGACGTTCGTTGTTACGCTGGCGATTGCCATTGCGCTGACCTTCGCGCTGGCCGGCGGCTGCCGGTTTTTTCTTTTCGGTTTCCTGCGGTGCAGCTTCCGGCTCGGCAAACAGGCTCTTGACCCAGCCAAAGAAACGGCTGACCACGCCCTGTTCGGCCACCACCGGTGCTGCTGCAGCTACAGGCTGAGTGGATACCGGAGCCGGCTGTTGCGGGGTAATGCCCTTGACCGCGGCTTCCAGACGTTCGGCCTTGGGTTTTTCCTGGCCAAAGTTGGTGATGATGTCTTCTTCCTGCACTTCCACGCGCAGATAGCTCGGGCCATCGCCCAGTTCGGCCAGATCGTCGTGACGAATGCGAGCGATCTTGTAATGCGGGGTTTCCAGATGGATGTTCGGAATCAGCACCACATCCACATCCAGACGCTCTTCGATGGAGTGGATTTCGGCACGCTTCTCGTTCAGCAGGAAGGTAGCCACATCAACCGGCACCTGTGCGTGTACCGCACCGGTGTTTTCCTTCATCGCCTCTTCCTGGATGATGCGCAGGATGTGCAGGGCGGAGGATTCGGTACCACGGATGAAGCCGATGCCATGGCAACGCGGGCAAGGCTCGTGGCTGGTTTCACCCAGCGACGGCTGCAGACGCTGACGCGACAGTTCCAGCAGGCCAAAGCGGGACAGCTTGCCCATTTGCACGCGAGCACGGTCGTGCTTCAGTACATCGCGCAGCTTGTTTTCCACTTCACGCTGGTTTTTCGGGTTTTCCATGTCGATGAAGTCGATCACGATCAGACCGCCCAAGTCGCGCAGACGCAGCTGGCGGGCGATTTCTTCGGCGGCTTCAACGTTGGTGCGCAGTGCGGTTTCCTCGATGTCGGCACCCTTGGTGGAGCGGGCGGAGTTGACGTCGATGGATACCAGCGCTTCGGTGTGGTCGATCACGATGGCACCACCGGACGGCAGCTGTACGCTACGCGAGAAGGCGGTTTCGATCTGGTGTTCGATCTGGAAGCGGGAGAACAGCGGTACGTGATCCTTGTACAGCTTCACGCGATGCACCATGTTCGGCATCACGTGGCTCATGAACTGGCGGGCCTGTTCGTAGATTTCGTCGGTGTCGATCAGGATTTCGCCGATATCCGGATGGTAGTAGTCACGGATGGCGCGAATCACCAGGCTGCCTTCCTGCAGAATCAGGAAAGGCGCGCTTTGCGAGCCGGCCGCGCCTTCAATGGCACGCCACAGCTGCATCAGGTAACCCATGTCCCATTGCAGTTCTTCCAGATTGCGACCGATACCGGCAGTACGGGCAATCAGGCTCATGCCATTGGGCACTTCCAGTTGGGAGAGCAGGTCTTTCAGTTCCTGACGCTCTTCACCCTCGATGCGGCGGGATACGCCACCACCACGCGGGTTGTTGGGCATCAGTACCAGATAGCGGCCAGCCAGGCTGATATAGGTGGTAAGGGCTGCGCCCTTGTTGCCACGCTCGTCCTTTTCCACCTGGACAACCACTTCCATGCCTTCACGCAGCACGTCCTGAATGCGCGGACGGCCACCGTCATAGCCCTGGAAATAGGAACGGGAGACTTCCTTGAACGGCAGGAAGCCATGGCGTTCGGTACCGTAATCAACAAAGCAGGCTTCAAGGGAAGGCTCGATACGGGTGATGATACCCTTGTAGATATTCCCCTTGCGCTGTTCCTTGCCAACGGTTTCGATATCGAGGTCGACCAGCTTTTGCCCGTCGACGATGGCAACGCGCAGCTCTTCAGCCTGCGTTGCATTAAACAACATGCGTTTCATAAACGTTCCCTGCGCGGCACTCACGCAAGGGATGCAGCCAGTATTTGACGGCCCAGAGGCTATTGATGGGCGCTTTCCGAAAGAAGTGTTGGTATAAAGATCATTACAACCGAGATATCAAGCCTACTTCCTGACTAAATTCACACGTGCCCGGGGGTTTGAGCGCATTAGCGCATCGGAAATTTTCTCCCAGCCCGCCATCGCGGGCGAGCTGGACAAACTGGAGGGCTGCGTGCCGGGTCAAACTTTGCTGCAAGATCTCCTGACTGGCTCTGCATCAGGAAATGGAATACTCGTGAGTGCGTTATGCGACTAAATGCATTACCATCGCTGCTTTTTGGTGAGCGAGTTAACCTTGGCTGCGGCCGGTTGACGCGGCATCAGGTCAGGGTCAACACCCTGCCGGCCGGTTCACTTTCCCGCAGCAGCATCACGCGGCAATACTGCCTGTGACCATGGCTTTCCGGAACGCTGTCATCGCACTGAAATGTGCGGTCGAGCGCACGAAGTATAAGCAATATGACTGACATTCGCAAAGACTCCGTCACGTTTCTTGACGTAGACGAGGGAGATTCCGGCCAACGGCTGGACAACTTTCTGGTGCGCATTCTGAAAGGCGTACCAAAAAGCCATATTTATCGCATTCTGCGCTCGGGCGAAGTGCGGGTGAACAAGGGCCGCAGCGACGCGTCTTACCGCATCCAGGCGGGCGATACAATCCGCATTCCACCCATACGCGTGGCCGAGCGCCCAGTCAACGATGTGCCGCCCGGCAGCTTTCCGGTGGTATACGAAGACAATGCCCTGCTGGTGATCGACAAGCCAGCCGGTGTGGCCGTGCATGGCGGCAGCGGCGTGTCCTTCGGCGTGATCGAACAACTGCGCAAGGCGCACCCGGACTGGAAATATCTGGAACTGGTACACCGACTGGACCGGGAAACCTCCGGCCTGCTGATGCTGGCCAAAAAACGCTCCGCACTGGTAAAGCTGCACGACATGATGCGTGCCAATGTACCGGACAAACGCTATCTGGCGCTGGGTCTGGGCTCGTGGGACCCGAGCAATAAGAGCGTCAAGCTGCCCTTGTTCAAATTCCACACCGCCGATGGCGAGCGCCGTGTCAAGGTGGCCGAGGGCGACGATGGCCAGTTTGCCCACACCAATTTCAGCGTGGTGGAGCGCTTTGCCGACTTCACCCTGGTGGAAGCCCATTTGCGCACTGGCCGTACCCACCAGATCCGCGTGCATATGCAAGCCAGTGGCTGCCCGATTGCCGGCGACGAAAAATACGGCGACTTTGCCTTTAATAAAGAATTGGCCAAACGCGGCCTGAAACGCATGTTCCTGCACGCGCGCAGCCTGACCCTGCCCCACCCGCTGACTGGCGAGATACTGAAACTGGAAGCACCGCTACCAGCCGAACTGGAAGGCTTTCTGAAGAAACTGAGAAGCTGATGGCACGCGTTTACGACCTGCTGGTTTTTGACTGGGATGGCACGCTGATGGACTCTACCGCGCACATCACCCACTCTATCCAGAATGCCTGCCGCGAACTGGGCCTGCCGGTCCCTGACCGCCAGGCCGCCAGTCATGTCATCGGCCTGCGGCTGGATCAGGCCCTGCACATGGCCTGCCCCGGCCTTGACGACACACAGCACAAAGCCCTCACCGAGAGCTTTATCCGTCTTTACCGCAGCAGTGACGATGGCGTGACGCTGTTTGATGGTGTGCGCGAAGGCCTGCATACGCTGCGCGAACGCGGTGTGTTCATGGCAGTAGCTACCGGCAACAGCCGTATCGGCCTTAATCGCCTGCTGGCCGAAACCGGCCTGGGGCCGCTATTTGACGCCACCCGCACCGTGGACGAATGCCATTCCAAACCGCACCCAGCCATGCTGCAGGAAATCAGCGACGAACTGGGCGTGGAACTGGCCCGCACAGTGATGATTGGCGACACCAGCCACGACCTGAACATGGCACTGAATGCCCGCGCCCATGGCGTGGGCGTGAGCTATGGCGCACACGACGTGGGGCTGCTGCAAGACTGCCAGCCACAAACCATCGTCCACAGTTTTGCGGAGTTGCAGCAATGGCTGCTGGCACGGCTAGATTGATCTGCGACAGCGCCGCCCTGGTGGACAGCGGCCGCGCAGTGCGCTTTGAAATCACAAGCAGGGATGGCAAGCCGCAATCTGCCATCGCCCTGCGCTATCAGGGCCGGGTTTACGGCTATGTCAATGCCTGCCGGCACATCCCGATTGAGCTAGACCTGGAAGATGGCAATATATTTGACCTGTCCGGCCAGTATCTGGTGTGCAGCATGCACGGCGCGCTCTACCTGCCCAACAATGGACGCTGCGTTGGCGGCCCCTGTCGCGGTCAACATCTGCAGGCCCTGCCATTGGTCGAAGCTGATGGCAAGGTATGGCTGAATGTCATGCCAGACTGAATTTTGTTAGACTGCCGACATCCGCAATCAGGGCAACTGCAATGAACGATACTCCAAACTGGGAACGTCAACTGGTGGAAAAACTGGCCATGGCTGCCGTGGTGGAACAACGCCGCACCCGCCGCTGGAAAATCTTCTTCCGCCTGGTGTGGCTGGGCATCATCGCGGCACTGCTGACCACCATCTTCCTGCGCAATGAGGACAAATCGGCGGATGCACTCACCGGCAGCGGCCATACCGCCGTTATCAGCCTGGATGGCGTGATCGACAGCGAAAACAATACCGCCGAAAAACTGAGCGCCGCCCTGGAAGACGCCTACAACGACCGCGGCACGCGCGGCATCATCATCGAGGCCAACAGCCCCGGCGGCAGCCCGGTACTGTCCGGCATGGCCTATGACGAAATCCGCCGCCAGAAAAAGCTGCATCCGGCAATCCCGGTATACGTGACCGTGCAGGAAGTCTGCGCCTCCGGCTGCTATTACATTGCCGCCGCGGCTGACAAAATCTTCGTCGACAAGGCCAGCATCATCGGCTCCATTGGCGTGTTGTCCGACGGCTTCGGCTTTACCGGCCTGATGGACAAGCTGGGCGTGGAGCGTCGCCTGAAAACCGCTGGCGAGAACAAGGCCATGGGCGACCCCTTCTCCCCGGTTAATCCGAAACAGGACGCTATCCGCCAGCAATTGCTGGATGACATCCACCAGCAATTTATCAAGGCCGTCAGGGATGGCCGTGGCAGCCGGCTTAAAAACGACCCGCAGTTGTTCTCTGGCATGGTGTGGATTGGTGAAAAAGGCATTCCGCTTGGGCTGGCTGATGGCCTGGGCAACACCCGCTCGGTAGCCCGCGATGTGATCAAGGCAGAAAAGACGGTGGACTACACCCAGCAGGACGACCTGTCCAGCCGCGTGGCGCGCAAGATCGGCGTGGAATTTGCCGGCGGCGTACGCAGCCTGTTCAATACCCGCCTGTTCTGACCACCCCACACCGCCACGGAGCATAAAATGGCACGCAGAAGACGTCGACAGGAAGAAGAGCACGAAAACCACGAACGCTGGCTGGTTTCCTACGCCGACTTCATCACCCTGCTGTTTGCCTTTTTCGTGGTGATGTACGCCATCTCCTCGGTCAACGAAGGCAAATACCGGGTGCTGTCCTCAGCCATTGTCGACGCATTCCGCAGTGGTTCAACAATCAATATCCAGACCACTCCGCCTACCGGCGGTGCCAATACCATGATAGAGATTCCCGATACCAAGCCGATTGCCAAGGCGGTAAAGGGGGATCATCACATTGAACCCACGACCAAGCTGGGCTCGCTGGCAGCCGACATGGCCAAGGTGATGGATCCGCTGGTCAAGGGGGGTCAAGTCAACATTACCCAAAGTCCCAAGGGCATTACCGTGGACATTCGCGACACCGCCCTCTTCCCGGTAGGCCAGGCAGCGCCCAACGACCAATCGCGCCAGATCATGTCCAGCATGGCAGCCCTGCTGTCCAAGGTGAACAACCAGATCCGAGTGGAAGGCTTTACCGACAATGTACCGATCAAGACCTCCATCTATCCCTCCAACTGGGAACTGTCCGCGGCTCGTGCCGGCAGCGTAGTTCGGTTATTCCAGGAAAACGGTATCAATCCGGCACGGCTGGTGGCCGTAGGCCGTGGCGAGAACCTGCCGGTGGCAGACAATGCCACACCGGATGGTCGCGCCACCAACCGCCGTGTATCAATCACGGTGCTGGCCGAAGACCAGAACGAGGCAGAAGTGCTGCCATCCCAACCCTCCACCACACCAACCCCTGCTCCCGCCCAGGCAGCGGCGGTGCCTGCCGGCAAATAGCCCGCAACAAACAATACAGGACATCCTCATGAATACCCCGTTACCGGCAGCCGCACTGGCTCAACTGTTTCACAACGCCCGCACCCACAGCCACTGGCAGCAGCGTGACATCAGCGATGAAACTCTGCACCAGCTGTTTGATCTGCTCAAGCTTTGCCCCACCAGTGCCAATGCCTCCCCTGCACGCTTTGTATTCCTCAAGAGCAACGAGGCCAAGGCGCAGCTGCGCCCCTTCCTGATGGAAGGCAACGTGGAAAAAACCCTCAGCGCACCAGTATGCGTGATCGTGGCACAAGACATGCAGTTCTACGAACACCTGCCACAGCTGTACCCGCACGCTGATGCCAGGAGCTGGTTCGAAGGCAACGCCGCTGCCATCGAAACCACGGCATCACGCAATAGCAGCTTGCAAGGTGCCTA
This sequence comes from Aquitalea sp., assembly GCF_030150775.1. NCBI lineage: Bacteria > Pseudomonadati > Pseudomonadota > Betaproteobacteria > Neisseriales > Chromobacteriaceae > Aquitalea > Aquitalea sp. The sequence continues at coordinate 82,088 of NZ_JASLFG010000025.1, read as the reverse complement.
CCTCATCATGGCCGCCCGCGCACTGGGGCTGGACTGCGGTCCGATGTCCGGTTTTGACAATGCCGGCGTGGATGCATCCTTCTTTCCCGATGGCCGCTTCCGCTCCAACTTCCTGATCAATCTGGGTTATGGCGACGTGGAAAAACTGCACCCGCGCTCGCCGCGTTTCGACTTTGCCGACGCCTGCCAGATACGCTGAGCAGCCTGTCGCCGGTCGGTGCCCCTCTCCGAACCGACCGGCAAAACTTCGGTTAGGGCGCGTGCACGGTTATACTAGCAGGCATATTCACTCCGGAGATACCGATGCTCTACCCCCTTCTGCGCCCTCTGCTGTTCAGATTTGACGCAGAAACCGCCCACGAACACACCCTGCATCTGCTGGACAAGGCACATCAGTTGCGCCTGCTGTCCCTGGCAGCCCCCGCAGCCACGCGTGCGCCAGTCAAGGCCATGGGCCTGACCTTTCCCAATGCGGTGGGCCTGGCGGCAGGGCTGGATAAAAACGGCGATCATATCGATGCGCTGGCGGCATTGGGCTTTGGTTTTCTGGAAATCGGCACCATCACGCCACGCCCACAGGACGGCAACCCCAAGCCACGCCTGTTCCGTGTACCTGAACATCAGGGCATCATCAACCGCATGGGTTTCAACAACCGTGGCGTTGATGTGCTGCTGGACAATGTGCGCAACTGCCACTTCAACGGCGTACTGGGCATCAATATCGGCAAGAATGCCGTTACCCCGATAGAAAATGCGGTAGACGACTACCTGATCTGCCTGGACAAGGTGTATGCCTATGCCAGCTATATCACGGTCAACATTTCCTCACCCAACACCAAAAACCTGCGCCAGCTGCAACAGGGTGACGAACTGTCCCGCCTGCTGTCCGCCCTGAAAAACCGACAGCAGCAACTGGCCGATCAGCATGGCCGCTATGTCCCGCTGGCAGTGAAGATTGCCCCGGATCTCGACGATGAACAGATTGCCGACATTGCCCGCCTGCTGACCATCAACAAGATTGATGGCGTGATCGCCACCAATACCACGCTGTCCCGTGTTGAAATTGCCGGCCATCCCCTGCAGGATGAAACTGGCGGCCTGTCAGGTGCTCCGGTACGGGAGCGCTCAACGGCGCTGATCCGCAAGCTGGCCCGCGAGCTGGATGGCAGCCTGCCCATCATCGGCGTAGGCGGCATTTTCAGCGGAGAAGATGCGGTAGAAAAACTCCAAGCAGGTGCCACACTGGTACAGCTGTACAGCGGCCTGATCTATCAAGGCCCGCCGCTGATTTCCCAGTGCAGCCAGGCCATTGCGCAGTACTTGCAGCAACAAACCCGAAACTGATTTCAAGGAGCCCATCATGTTCTACAAGATGACTCGCCTGGCCTTGCTGGGCAGCTTGTCACTCGGCCTTCTGGCCGGCTGTGCCACTTCCGACTCGGCTGCGGTCTACTCTCAAGGCCAGATGCGCAGGGCGCAAACAGTTGAACTCGGAACTGTGGTTTCTGTAAACAATGTCAAGATGGAAGGCAAAAACAACGAACTGCTGACCTTGGGTGGTGCCGCATTAGGTGGCCTGGCAGGTAGCGAACTGGGCGGCGGCCGCGGCTCCATTGCCGGTGGCATCGTTGGCGCATTGGCTGGCGGTTTTGGTACGCAGGCAGCCCAACGCAGCATGGGTACCAAGAATGCGCTGGAAGTCACCGTGAAGCTTGATGGCAGCGGACGCATGATTTCCATCGTACAGGATGCAGATATCCCGCTGGCTGCAGGTCAGCGGGTGCGAGTACTGACCGGCAGCGGTGACGATCGCGTCGTACCCTTCTGATTGCCGATTACAGGCACTGCAAACCAAACAGGCTGACCATGGTCAGCCTGTTTGGCAGTTATCCCCTTCAGGGCATTACAGCCATCGTCACCCAACGCCCGTCACGTAAACACTCCAGCGGTCGATACTGCGACTTGTAGGCCATCTTGCGGCAATCAGCAATCCAGTAACCCAGATACAGATAAGGCAGTTCCCACACTCGCGCCAGCTCAATCTGCCACATTACGTTGAATACGCCGTAGCCAGCTTGGGCATCATCCGAGTCGTAGAAGGTGTATACCGCAGACAGCCCATCGGACAAGCGGTCGATCAGGCTGACCATTTTCAGCTCGCCCGCCAGACGGAACTCCGCCAGCACGCTCTCCACACCGCTCTTCAGGATGAACTCCGAATACTGCTGCACATTGTCCTCGGCCATACCGCCACCAGCATGGCGCGATTGTTGATAGCGGTGATAGAGCTGGTAATGGTCTTCGCAGAACTCCAGTGGCAGCAGCCTGACTTCCATTTGCTGTAGACGTTTCCAGCTGCGACGCTGGCTCCGATTAGGCTGAAAATCGGCTACCGGCAGCCTGACCGGCACGCAAGCCTGGCAACTGTCACAGTAAGGACGATAGGTATACAGACCGCTGCGGCGAAAACCCAGCTTGACCAACTGGCTATACACCGCCGCGTCGATGGCCTCAGCCGGAATGGCTACCTGCGACCGCGCCTGGCGATCGTCCAGATAGCTACATGGGTAGGGTGCAGTCGCGTAAAAATGAATAGCAACCGCCGATGGGGCATCACGATGGCTCATTGTCGAAGTGATAGATCCACATACTGTCCGCCTGGGGTTCAAGCGTACTCTGCTTCAGCTTAGCAAGAAATAAGGTTCTTGGAATCAGTGTCGCGCCCAGGCTTTCCAGATGTGGGGTATGCATCTGGCAGTCGATCATCCGCACACCTTGCCCGGCCAAGTGGCGAGCCATGTGGACAAAGGCAATCTTGGAGGCATCCGTGCGGTGCGAAAACATTGATTCTCCATAGAACATCCTCCCCAAACCAACGCCGTACAAGCCACCGGCAAGCTCGCCATCCATCCATACTTCAAACGAATGGGCGATGCCCAGCACATGCAACCTGCAATAGGCCTCAACCATGGGGGGAATGATCCAGGTCCCGGCCGCGCCATCGCGCGGGGCGGCACAGGCTTCAATCACCTGCCGGAAAGCGGTATCTACGGTGACACGGAAGGGGCGGTTGCGCAGCACCTTGTCCAGCGAGCGCCGGACGTGCAGCTGTTCGGGAAACAGCACCATGCGCCGGGAAGGTGACCACCACAGGATGGGCTCGCCCTCGGAAAACCAGGGGAAGATGCCCTGGGTGTAAGCCTGCAGCAGGCGGGCAGGCGACAGGTCGCCGCCCGCGGCCAGCAGGCCATCCGGCTCGGCCAGTGCAGTACGCACCGGAGGAAAAACCAATTCTTGGCCAAGCCAGGGAATCATTATTTACTGCCGGACTTGCCCTGGCATTCGACACATTCGCCATACAGGTACAGCGCGTGTTCGGCAATGCGGAAACCATGCTGCTCAGCGATACGATCCTGCAGTGCTTCGATTTCCGGGTCGAAGAACTCCATTACGCTGCCACACTTCACACATACCATGTGGTCGTGATGGCCGCCCTGGTTCAGTTCGTATACCGCCTTACCGGACTCGAAATGGTGGCGCACCAGAATGCCCGCCTGTTCGAACTGGGTGAGCACGCGGTAAATGGTGGCCAGACCGATATCGATATTTTCGGCCAGCAGTTTGCGGTAGACATCTTCGGCAGACATGTGGCGGTCTTCTGTCATCTCGAACAGGTCAAGAATTTTCAGACGTGGACCGGTAGCCTTCAGGCCGATATCTTTAAGGTGACTGGCTTTGCTCATCGTGATATAAATTGGGTCGATTTTTGAAGCATGATAAAGCCTTTTTGCGGCTTTGCCTAACATCGCCAGTTAATTATTACTCAGCTCATCGGAGTCTCATGCGCGCCCTGATCATCGCTGCCGTCATTGCCCTCTCCGGCTGCACCTCCATGAATCCCGTCCACTGGATTTCTCCCTATAAAATGGAAATCCAGCAGGGCAACTATGTCACGGCAGATGCTGTGGCCAAACTCAAACCCGGCATGACCCGCTCGCAGGTCCGCTTCCTGCTGGGCACGCCGCTGCTGACAGATGCCTTCCACAGCAACCGCTGGGACTATCCTTATCAGGATACCAAGCAGGGCAAGCTGGTGGACAAGACGCTGCTGACCGTGTTCTTTGAAGACGACACCATGGTACGGGTAGAAGGCACGGCACAACCGGCCGAGCGCGCCGTCCTGCCGGTTGATGCCTCGGCTCCGGCCCAGCAGGCACAGCCCGCCTCGCAGGAAGGTCAGAAACAATGAGCGAATTGAAAGTCATCATTGTTGGTGCTGCCGGTCGCATGGGCCGCACGCTGATTGAATCCGTACTGGCTATTCCGGGCGTGCGCCTCCACGCCGCAGTGGATCGTGCCGGCTCGGACTTCATTGGCCAGGATGCAGGCCTGTTCATCGGCCAGCAGACCGGCGTCAAGATTTCCAGCGACTTCGCGGCTGCCCTGCCCGGAGCAGATGTAGTCATCGACTTTACCCGTCCGGAAGCAACACTGGCCTATCTGGAAGAGTGCCAACAGCATGCGGTGCAGATGATCATCGGCACTACCGGTTTCGATGATGCTGGCAAGGCGGCCATCAAGGCCGCTGCCGAAAAAATCGGCATCGTGTTTGCCTCCAACTTCAGTGTCGGGGTCAACCTCACCTTCAAGCTGCTGGACATGGCAGCCCGCGTACTGAACGAAGGCTACGACATCGAAATCACCGAGGCCCACCACCGCTTCAAGGTGGACGCTCCCTCCGGTACCGCCCTGCGCATGGGTGAAGTGATTGCCGACGCACTGGGCCGTGATCTGAAGCAATGTGCCGTTTATGGCCGTGAAGGCGTAACCGGCGAACGTGACCCCAACACCATCGGCTTTGCCACCGTACGTGCAGGCGATGTGGTGGGCGATCATACCGTGCTGTTTGCCGCCCTGGGCGAGCGTGTGGAAATCACGCACAAGGCCTCCAGCCGCGCCACTTTTGCCAACGGTGCCGTGCGTGCTGCCAAATGGCTGGCTGAAAAGCCTGCCGGCCTGTTTGACATGCAGGATGTTCTGGGTCTGCGCTAAGGCCTGTCGGGGCCTGTCTTGCAGGCAGGCCCTTTTCCTCCCGATAACATACTACAGCCGTTGTAGTTCCAGGCTGGATTTCACTTCAAAACGCTGGGTGATGCTGCCATCGTTGTCCGCGCTCTCCAGCCGCACATCAAAGCCCCACAATCGTCCCACATGCTTGAGCACCTCCTGTGCACTGCCCTCGTCCAGCGGGCGACGGTTATGCATGGTGTGACGCAGGGTCAGGCTGCGATCGCCACGCACATTTACCGACCACACCTGGATATTCGGCTCACGCGAACCAAGGTTGTACTGCTCGGCCAGCTTGCTGCGGATATCGCGATAGCCGTTTTCATCATGAATGGCCGACACCTCCAGCTTGTCCTCGTGATCATCATCGCGAATGGAGAACATGCGGAATTCGCGGATGAGCTTGGGTGACAAGTACTGCGAGATAAAGCTTTCGTCCTTGAAGTTCTTCATGGCGAACTCCAGCGATGCGCGCCAGTCGCTGCCGGCCAGATCGGGGAACCAGGCTTTATCTTCCTCGGTGGGGTTCTCGCAGATGCGCTTGATGTCCTGGTACATGGAAAAGCCCAGCGCATACGGGTTGATGCCGTTATACCAGCGCGCCGTCACCGGCGGCTGGTACACCACATTGGTGTGGCTCTGTAAAAACTCCATCATGAAGCCATCGGTCACCAGCCCCTTGTCGTACAGGCGGTTGAGGATGGTGTAGTGCCAGAACGTGGCCCAGCCTTCGTTCATTACCTGGGTCTGGCGCTGCGGGTAAAAATACTGCGCCACCTTGCGCACGATACGTACCAGCTCGCGCTGCCACGGCTCCAACAAGGGGGCAGATTTTTCGATGAAGTACAGCAGGTTTTCCTGTGGCTCGGCTGGAAAACGCGGTGGCTCACGGTTGGCATCATCACGGTCACGCCGTGGAATGGTGCGCCACAGGTCATTCACCTGCATCTGCAAATACTGCTCGCGCTCTTCCTGCCGCGCCTGCTCCTCGGCCAGTGACAGCTTCTGTGGCCGTTTGTAACGGTCAACGCCGTAGTTCATCAGCGCATGGCATGAATCCAGCAACTCCTCTACGGTATCGATGCCATAACGCTCTTCACATTTGCTGATATAGGACTTGGCAAACACCAGATAGTCGATAATGGCCGAGGCATCGGTCCAGGCACGGAACAGGTAATTGCCCTTGAAGAAGCTGTTGTGGCCATACGCCGCATGAGCAATCACCAGTGCTTGCATGGTCATGGAATTTTCTTCCATCAAATAGGCAATGCAGGGACTGGAGTTGATGACGATCTCGTAAGCCAGGCCCATCTGGCCGCGCTTGTAGCTTTTTTCGGTGGAGACGAAATGCTTGCCGAAGCTCCAGTGGTGATAATTCACCGGCATGCCTACCGAGGAGTAGGCATCCATCATCTGCTCGGCAGTAATCACTTCCAGCTGGTTGGGATACACGTCCAGCTTGAATTCATCCACCGCGATCTTGCGGATTTCGCGGTCGTATTCGTCGATCAGGTCGAAGGTCCATTCGGACCCGGTGGAAATGGGTGTCATGCTGTTTTCCCCTTGGCTGGCCACCCCGGCGCTCAGGCGCGCGTGGCTGGCTGGCGTTTGAACAGCTCCCGGAATACCGGATAAATGTCGGAGGCCGAGCGGATTTTCTGCATGGCAAAGTGGCGCTGGCGCTCCTTGACCTTGAGGTACTCGTACCAGAGATTCTGTGGCTCGCCTTCGGTAATTTCGATGTAGGCGAAGTACTGGCAATAGGGCAGCAGCTGCTCTTCCATGATGCGGCCGCAGTTGGCCGAATCGCTGTCCCAGTTGTCGCCGTCGGAAGCCTGGGCGGCATAGATGTTCCACTCGCTGCTGTTGTAGCGCTTCTTCACGATATCAGCCATCAGGTTGAGTGCCGAGGACACTACGGTGCCGCCGCTTTCGCGTGAGTGGAAGAAGTCTTCTTCATTCACTTCCACCGCACTGGTGTGATGGCGGATGAACACTACCTCGATCTTGTCATAGTTACGCTGTAGAAACAGGTAGAGCAGGATGAAAAAACGCTTGGCCATATCCTTCTTCTGCTCGTCCATCGAGCCGGATACATCCATGATGCAGAACATCACCGCCTGGCTGGTGGGCTTGGGCTGCTGGATACGGTTGTTGTAGCGCAGATCGAAGGGGTCGATGAAGGGAATGCTGCCCAGCTTCTCGCGCAGCAGATGGATGCGCTTGCGTTGCTCGCGCACTTCCTGCGTGCTTTCATCGTCGGATTCCAGCAGTTCGTCCAGGCCTTCTTCGGCCTCTCCCAGCCGGGCCAGCGTAGGTGCCGCCATGGCCACGCGCCGGGCCAGCGCGCCGCGTAGCGAGCGCACGATGCTGATATTGGCCGGCGTGCCGTCATTGGTGTAGCCAGCCCGCACCTGCTTGAGCTCTTCCATACCCATCAGCTGGGTCTTGATCAGATTGGGCAGGGCCAGGTCGTCGAAGAAGACGTTGAGGAACTCCTCGCGTGACAGCTCGAAGACAAAGTCATCCTCACCTTCACCATCCTGGCTGGCCTTGCCACCACCTCCACCACCTCCCCCGCCTTGCGGGCGCGGGATGCGGTCGCCACGAATGAACTCCTCATTCCCCGGATGAACCTGTTCGCGTATCCCCCCCTGGCCGTGATGGAATACCGGCTCGGAAATATCCTTGACCGGAATGGAGACTTTCTCGCCACTCTCGATGTCGGTGATACTGCGCCCCTTCACCGCACGAGAGACGGCTTCCTTGATCTGCGCCTTGAAGCGGCGCAAGAAGCGTTCGCGGTTGACCGCGGACTTGTTCTTGCCGTTCAGGCGTCTGTCTATGATGTGGGACATGGCAACCTCGCTGTTGTCTCCTGCGGCCCGGTTTGCACAAGCACGGCAAGTCTGGCCTGGCCGGTCTGTCTAATGTCAGACAGACCGGGCAGAAATCGGTGCCGGTCAGCCCGGAATATTCCCGGGCTGCCGTTGCATGGTCAGGAGGACTTGCGTACCCGCAGATACCATTCGCACAGCAGGCGTACCTGCTTGGCGGTGTAGCCCTTTTCCACCATGCGGTTGACGAAGTCTTCATGCTTCTTGGCGTCTTCGACGCTGGCCTTGGCATTGAAGGAAATCACCGGCAACAGCTCTTCGGTATTGGAGAACATCTTCTTCTCGATCACCGTGCGCAGCTTTTCGTAGCTGGTCCAGGTCGGGTTCTTGCCGCCATTGTTGGCCCGGGCACGCAGCACGAAGTTGACGATTTCGTTGCGGAAGTCCTTAGGATTGGAAATTCCGGCCGGTTTTTCGATTTTCTCCAGTTCGCCATTGAGCGAGGTACGGTCGAAAATTTCGCCGGTGTCCTGATCGCGGTATTCCTGGTCCTGAATCCAGTAGTCGGCGAAGGTGACATAGCGGTCAAAAATGTTCTGGCCGTATTCCGAGTAGCTTTCCAGATAAGCGGTCTGGATTTCCTTGCCGATGAACTCGACATACTTCGGTGCCAGATACTCTTTCAGGAAAGTCAGGTACTTCTGTTCCTGCTCGGCCGGGAACTGTTCGCGCTCCACCTGCTGTTCCAGCACATACAACAGATGCACCGGGTTGGCAGCCACTTCCTGATTATCAAAGTTGAACACCTTGGACAGAATCTTGTAGGCAAAGCGGGTGGAAAGACCGTTCATGCCCTCGTCCACCCCGGCGTAGTCGCGGTATTCCTGCAGCGACTTGGCCTTGGGGTCGGTATCTTTCAGGTTGTCGCCGTCGTACACCTGCATCTTGCTGAACAGGCTGGAGTTTTCCGTCTCTTTCAGCCGCGACAGAATGGCAAACTGCGCCATCATCTTCAGCGTTCCGGGGGCGCACGGCGCATGGCCCAGAGACGAGTTGCGGATCAGCTTGTCGTAGATCTTGATCTCTTCGGTCACGCGCAGGCAGTACGGCACCTTGACGATGTAGATACGATCAAGAAAGGCCTCGTTGTTCTTGTTGTTGCGGAACTGTTTCCACTCCGATTCATTGGAGTGCGCCAGTACGATGCCATCGAAAGGAATCGCACCAAAGCCTTCGGTACCCTTGAAGTTGCTTTCCTGAGTGGCAGTCAGCAGCGGGTGCAGCACCTTGATTGGGGCCTTGAACATTTCCACGAATTCCAGCAGACCCTGATTGGCCAGGCAGAGGCCACCGGAGTAGCTGTAGGCATCCGGGTCGTCCTGGGCGTATTTTTCCAGCTTGCGGATATCCACCTTGCCCACCAGCGAGCTGATGTCCTGGTTGTTTTCATCGCCCGGTTCGGTCTTGGCGACGGCGATCTGCCGTAGCACCGACGGGTAGCGCTTCACTACTTTGAACTGACCGATGTCGCCATTGAATTCGTGCAGGCGTTTCACGGCCCACGGGCTGGGGATGGTTTTCAGATAGCGGCGCGGAATGCCGAATTCTTCTTCCAGAATGGCACCGTCCTCTTCCACATTGAACAGGCCCAGCGGCGACTCGTTAAGCGGGCTGCCCTTGAGGCAATAGAACGGTACTTGCTCCATCAGCTCTTTCAGCTTTTCGGCAATGGAAGACTTGCCGCCACCCACCGGTCCCAGCAGGTAGAGAATCTGCTTCTTCTCTTCCAGTCCCTGGGCGGCATGGCGGAAATAGGCCACCACTTGTTCGATCACCTCTTCGGTGCCATAGAACTCGCGGAAGGCCGGGTAAACCTTGATGACCTTGTTGGAAAAAATACGCGACAGGCGCTGGTCGTGACGGGTATCCACCAGCTCAGGTTCGCCGATGGCCATCAGCATGCGCTCGGAGGCTGTGGCATAGGCAGAATGATCACGCTTGCAGATCTCCAGATACTCCTGGATGGTGTATTCCTCTTCACGCGTCTTGTCGTAACGTGAGGCGTAGTGGCTCAAGATATCCGGGTGCATGGCTCTCTCCTGGCTGGTTGCAGGGGTGCGCACGGCGTGCATGGTGCACCCGCTATCCCCTTGCAGAATTTGCGTACTGACTGGCTTTCAGATTCTCTTTTTCTGGGTATAGCACATGCGGGGAAGAGCAAGAACAAAAGCAACGAAACAATTGAAAATGCCAAAAAAATTAACTAAGTAACTGAATTTAGTGAGGAATTTTCTTAATATGACCAAAGAAAATTTACTGATATCTATTTTCCATATTGCATTTTTAAAAATTTATCTTTTCAAATCAATAACATAAAAAAACCCCCGACTAAAAGTACTGGGGGTGTTTTTATGTATCAATTTGCAAGCAGCTGTTTCAGCTTTTGCGCTTGATGATACGGGTACCAATTTCATAGACCTGACCACGTTTGACCTCGTTGCAGCGCCGCACTTCCACCTCGGCCTCCAGCGGCTTCCCTGGCAAGCCGCCGACGGCAGGTGCCAGCACGATGACAGACAGGCGTTCGCCATGCTGTGGCACAAACGAGCTGCGAAAGGCCATGCCATCTACCGACAGGTCAACGCACTCGCCATAGTGGGTTTCACCGGTGTGCAGCGACTTGATGCGTGCCTTGCAGCCCATCTGCAGACGGCGCGCACCACGTCGTTCGTGATAAGGATCAAACGGTGGCACCGGGTAGTCTCCCGTCAAGATGCGCAGCCAGCCAGTGCAGGCCAACGATGGACTTGCTATCGCAGATATCCCCGCTCAGCGCCATCTGCATTACCTGCTCCAGCGGCAGGGTCAGCACCTCCAGAAATTCTCCCTCATCCAGCTGGCGCTCACCTGCCACCAAATCCTCGGCCAGGTAATAGCTGATCTGCTCGTTCGAATAGCCAATACAGGGATAGGCCGTGCCCAGGTGACGCCAGCTAGCGGCTTGATAGCCAGTTTCTTCCAGCAGCTCGCGCCGGGCGGTCAGCGCCGGGGCTTCATCCGGGTCGATCTTGCCTGCCGGAATTTCCAGGAATACGCGACCGGCGGGATAGCGGTACTGGCGCTCCATAACCAGCTTGCGGTCTGCAGTCAGGGCCAGGATGGCAACTGCACCAGGATGCAGAATGTACTCGCGGCTGGCCTCTGCACCATCCGGCAGCAATACCTTGTCCTTGTGCACCTGGAGAAACCCACCCTCGTACACCAGTGCCGACTGCAATTGCTTTTCAACAAGATCCACGTGCTGCCTTTCTGTTTTTCCAGTTACGGACCACGGCACAACGCCAGCCCAGCATGACTGCCAGATACCCCAGTGTGGACAAGGTCAGGCCAAACACCAGCAAGCCCAGCAACAGCGGCCATCCCAATGCCAGCAGCCAGTCCAGCACTTGTTGGCCCCACTGCCACAAGTCTTGCTCCGCCCATGCCGGAGGCTGGCTCATTGTACCTGCAGCAGGGTCGCCCAGTAACAGCAGTCCACAGGAATACGCCAGAAAATAAATTGGCAGGATGGTTAGCGGATTGCTGTACAGCGTCGCCAACAAGGCAGCCGGCAGATTCACCTTCAAGCACAAGGCCAGCATCAGCGTGGACAGCCGCTTGGGCGGACCAGGCAGTAAACCGGCAAACAGGCCTAACGCCACTCCCCGCGCCACCTTGCGGCGATTCAGGGTCCAGTAGGCCGGCTGATCCAGCCAGCGGCCCAACCATCCCAGTCCGGGGCGATACAGCAACTGATGGCGATAATTACTGGCACGACGCAAGAAAGTTCGCATGGCAGGAGTTGGTTCCCGTTGTCGTAAAGCCACACCGGCAGGAGCCAGCTGACAAAAGAGTTGTCAAACGGCGCAGAATAATTTAAACAAGCGTTTGAATTAAGCGAATCAATAAAAACGCTCCGCCACCCATGGCTATTCGACCCGGAAAACCCGGGCAGCGCAACCAACAAGGAGAGACCTCATGCCCGCATATAAAGCCCCGCTGCGTGACTTTGACTTTGTGCTCAACGAACTGATCAAAGTACAGGACATCATCCCCGGGCTGCCCGGCTATGAAGAAGCCACCCAGGACATTTTTACTTCCTATCTGGAAGCTGCAGCCCAATTCTGTGAAAGCGAGCTGGCACCACTGAACCGCCAGGCCGATGAAGAAGGCTGCCAGTTCGACCCCACCACCAAGGCTGTCACCACACCGCCAGGCTTCAAGGAAGCCTACAAGCAGTATTGCGAACTAGGCTTCCCGGCACTGGACTGCGACCCGACCTACGGTGGCCAGGGCATGCCCAAGTCGCTGGCTTTCCCGGTGATGGAAATGCAGTGCTCTTCCAACGTAGCCTGGTCGATGTACCCCGGCCTGTCACACGGTGCATACTCTGCCATCCACGCCCACGGCACCGACGAGCAAAAAGCTACCTACCTGCCCAAACTGGTAGATGGCAGCTGGACCGGCACCATGTGTCTGACCGAACCGCATTGCGGCACCGACCTGGGTCTGCTGAAAACCCGCGCCGAACCGAATGGCGATGGCAGCTACCGCATTACCGGTACCAAGATTTTCATCTCGGCGGGCGAGCATGACATGTCCGACAACATCATCCATCTGGTGCTGGCACGTCTGCCGGATGCACCGAAGGATGTGAAGGGCATCTCGCTGTTCATCGTGCCCAAATTCCTGGCCGATGGCAGCCGCAACACCGTGGCCTGCGGCAGCCTGGAACACAAGATGGGCATCAAGGCCAATGCCACGGCGGTGATCAATCTGGATGAGGCACAGGGCTGGCTGATTGGCGAGGCCAACAAGGGCCTGGCCTGCATGTTCACCATGATGAACGCCGCCCGCCTGGGTTGCGGCATGCAGGGCCTGGGCATTGGCGAAGCGTCGTTCCAGGGCGCACTGGCTTATGCACGCGAACGCCTGCAAATGCGCGCACTCACCGGCAACAAATACCCGGACAAACCGGCCGACCCCATCATCGTGCATCCGGACGTGCGCCGCATGCTGCTGACCCAGAAAGCCTATACCGAGGCAGGCCGTGCATTGACCGCCCTGCTGGCACTGCAACTGGATATCGAAGACAAGCACCCGGATGCCGCACAGCGGCAGGATGCGGCGGATCTGGTGGCCCTGCTCACCCCGGTGGCCAAGGCCTTCATGACCGATAACGGTTTTGAGGCGGCCAATATGGGCATGCAGGTATTTGGTGGCCACGGCTTCATCCGCGAATGGGGCATGGAGCAACTGGTGCGCGACTGCCGCATCTCGCAAATCTACGAAGGCACCAACGGCATCCAGGCCATCGACCTGCTGGGCCGCAAGGTATTGCTGGATCAGGGCCAGAAACTGCGCAAGTTCACCAAGCAGATTCACCAGTTCTGCCAGGCCAATGAAGGCAATGACAAGCTGGCGGAATATATTGCCCCGCTGTCCAGGCTGATGAAGGACGTGGGCGAAGTCACCATGGGCATTGGCATGGCCAGCCTGCAGAACAAGGACGAAGCCGGTGCAGCAGCCACCGACTACCTGCGCCTGATCGGCCATCTGACTTATGCCTGGCTGTGGGCGCGCATGGCTGAGGTGGCGCATGCCAGCCTGGGCAAGGGCGATGATGCCTTCTACCAGGCCAAGATTGCCACCGGTCGCTTCTACATGGCCAAACTCTTCCCCGAAGTGCATACCCTGCTGGCGCGCATCAAGGGCGGTGCTGCACCACTGATGGCACTGGACGAAGAACACTTTATTTTCTGATTGCTGGCTCTACCCTGTTGAGCGGCCCTGCGGGGCCGTTTTTTTATGGCTTACCGCTACCTGATATCCTGCTGGCAGACAAAAAAAAGCCCGGAAAACCCGGGCTTATGAATAAAGGAATGAAAAAAAGAGAGCTCGTACTCTCGGTTTCATTCTAATCAAAACCTTCATCGCCTGTCATGCTTTTTGCATGACAGTACGGGGAACAAAGCACCCATACCCAGCAGCAACTGATGCAACTCAAGCCTGTAAATACACCACATGACTATGGGTGTATTCGTACAGGCCATGCTTGCCATCAGCACCACCAATGCCGGATTGACGTACCCCGGCATGGAAACCCTGCATCGCTTCAAAGTTTTCCCGGTTGATATAGGTTTCGCCGAAGTCCAGTTCTCGCATTGCCTGCATCGCCTTGGCCAGATCGCGGGTATAGAGGGATGAGGTGAGGCCGTAGGCAGAGTCATTGGCCAGGGCAATCGCCTCCTCCAGACTGTCCACCACCTGTATGGGCAATACCGGGCCGAATATCTCTTGCAGCATGACATCCATCTGCCCATGGCAGCCGGCCAGCACCGTGGGCTGGAAATGGAATCCAGACCCCAGATCCGCCACCTGACCACCCGTAATCAGCTGCGCCCCCTCCTGCACCGCCTGCGCCACTTTTGCCTGCACCCGGTCCAATGCCTGACGGTTGATCAGCGGCCCCATGTCGATATCCGGCACCGCCAGCGGATCGCCATAGCGGGTTGCCGCCATGGCGCTGGCCACCTTGTCGATGAAGGCATCTGCTACCTTGCGCTCGACATAAACCCGTTCGGCACAGTTGCAAACCTGACCGGTATTGATGATGCGCGAAGCGTGAATGGCCCTGGCAGCCAGATCGAGGTCGGCATCGGCCAGTACGATGGCAGGGGCCTTGCCACCCAGTTCCAGATTCAGTTTGGTGATATGCGGGGCCGCCGCTGCGGCAATGCGCGCACCGGTCGCCACACTGCCGGTAAAGCTGATCATGTCGACATCCGCGCTGCCAGCCATGTCAGCCCCGGTCTGTCCCCGGCCATACAGCACATTGAACACCCCGGCCGGCAAGCCTGACTGCGCGACCAGCTGGCTGAACAGATGGCAGTTGATCGGCGTTTCCTCGCTGGGCTTGATCACGATGGTATTGCCGGTCAGCAGGGCCGGAGCCATCTTGCGGGCAATCAGAAAGAAAGGAAAATTCCAGGGCAGGATGCCGGCCACCACGCCCAAGGGCTTGCGCAGCAGGAATATCTGCTCGCCGGCCCGGTCGCTGCTGATGACTTCTCCTTCGATGCGTCTGGCCCATTCGGCCATGTAGTCCAGGTAATCGGCCGTAAAGCCCACTTCAACCTTGGCCAGCGCCAGGGTTTTGCCTTGCTCTGCGGTAATGGTATGGGCCAGCACATCCACTTGCTGACGAACAAGGGCGGCAATACTGCGCAGAAAGCCGCCACGTTCGATGGCCGGACGCGCAGCCCAGTCATGCTGGGCGGCACGGGCTGCGCTGATGGCCTGTGCCACCTGCTGCGCGGAAGCCTGCGGAGAATGGGCCAGCATCTGGCCATTGGCCGGATTACTCACCCCATGGTGATCGGCACCTTCGATAAAACGGCCATTGATGTAATGGCGCAATTGCTGAATTTCAGACATCGGAATGCTCCTGAAAAATCATGTTGGCATGCTGGGCGCACATCACCCGAGGGGACCCTTGCCGGGGGAGATCTAATAAGCTTGCTTGCCGCTGGCAGGTACAGGGGACGCGCGGAAACGTGCCAGGCTGGCCAGTGCCGCCTGACGCAGCAGCGGGATATCGATGCTGATGGCAATGAAGCTGCAGCCCCACTCGGCATAGCGGCGGGCATCTTGCTCATTGGGTGCCAGAATGCCGCAGGCCTTGCCCTGTGCCAGACAGCAGTCAATGGTGTGGCGGATGCTGTGCTGGACCTCGGCATGGCTGGCATTACCCGCGTGACCCATGCTGGTGGATAAGTCGGCCGGGCCGATAAAGATGGAATCCACCCCTTCCACTGCGGCTATCTGCGCCGCGTTTTCCACCCCGCGAGAAGATTCGATCTGCACCACCAGACAAAGCGCCTGATCGGCCTGTGGTATGTAATCCACCACCGCATCCCAACGGGTGGCACGAATCAGCCCGCCGCCGACACCACGTATCCCCGCTGGCGGATAACGCATGGCCCGCACCAGGGCTGCGGCCTGCGCTGCGCTCTCCACCATCGGCACCATCAGGCTTTGTGCGCCGATATCCAGCACCTGCTTGATCAATGCCGGGTCGCCATGCGGAATGCGCACCACCGGATTGACGGGATAAGCCGCCAGCGCCTGTAGCTGTCCCAACAGCGTGGGCACGGTATTGGGCGCGTGTTCGCCATCGAGCAAGATCCAGTCATGGCCGGTGGTTGCCAGGATTTCCGCGCTATAGGCGGAAGCCATGCCAGCCCAGATACCGTACAAGGGGACTGATAAGCGCACTTGTCTTAAGGCAGATTTGAAATGATTGCTTGGCAGTTGCATGGGCCACTCCTATTGCAGATTGACATACATGCCGCCATCCACCAGCAGGCTGGCACCGGTGACATAGCGCGCCAGGTCGGATGCCAGGAATACCGCCGGGCCGACCAGATCCTCCGGCTGCCCCAGCCGCCCCAGCGGGATGCGGTTTTGCATATAGCTGCGCTTGTGCGGATCGGCCAGATCCTCCCGGTTGATATCGGTTTCTATGGTGCCCGGCAACAAGGCATTGCAACGGATGCCAAACGGCCCCAAGGCAATGGCGCAGGACTGCATCAGCGACAGCAAACCGGCCTTGGTGGGGGTGTAGTGGGTTTGCATGCCACCGCCCACCAGGGCACTGATGGAACTGACGGCAATGATGGCACCGCCCTCGCCCTGCTGCTGCATCTGGCGTGCGGCCGCCTGTACGGCAAAATAGGCACCGTTGAGATTGGTATTCACCGTGCGGTAATACGTTTCCTGCGACATATCCAGAAAGGCGTGGAAAGGACAGATGCCCGCATTGCTGATGAAGACATCCACTCCGCCCAAGCGCTCCACGGCCATGGCAATCAGCGCGGCACCGGTGTCCGGGTCGCCGATATCACCCGCCTGATCAGCCACCTTGCGTCCCAGAACCTCAATCTGGTGACGCAGCGTCAGAATGTCATCCGCACTGCTGCGGCCACTGTGGCCCAGCATCACATCCGCCCCATGGCGGGCACAGCCCAGTGCAATGGCCCGCCCTATGCCACGGGACGCCCCGGTAATCACCACTCGCTTACCTGCTAACAACATCGCTTTGTCTCCTCAGGAATACCGGCGATACAAGCCCGATGTGCTACAGCAAACCCTTGATCCCATGCCCACCACCGCAGGCCGGGACCAAGGACAAATCCCGTCTTTGCCAGCCGAGCTTAATGAACTGCACTACCAAAACCCACCATGCCGATGGCGGCAATAATGACCACAATGCCCAGCAACAGGATGCGGCGTGTTTGCGGCGCAGTGCCGCGCCACTCGCCCAGGCAGACACCCCACAGATTGGAAATCAGGATGATGAAAGACATGTGCAGCACCCACGAGCTGGTGGGGTTATGCAAACGGCTTTCGCCCATGCCATAGAAGAAGAACTGCAGATACCACAGCAAGCCGCCCAGCGCGCACAGCAGGTAATTGCGCAGCAAGGGAGTATTGCGATTGACGAACTCGCCCAGACTGCGACGGCGCAAGGACAGGTGCAGACACCACAGCGCATTGGTGGTGAGGCCACCGAGCATGATGACGGCAAAGGTCAGATTGTTCATGAACAGGGAATTGGCACCGTGCGCCACCGCGGCCAGCGCCAGTGGTTTGCCCGCATTGATGCCGTAGCTGAAACAGGCACTCAGGCAACCGGACACCAGCGCAACGGCGATGCCCTTTTTCATGTTGAATTCCCTGACTGCACTCTGCTTGGTCGCCAGATCGACTTCGCGCTCCTTGCGCATGCCGGCCACCCCGCACAACACGATGCCGATCAGCGAGCCCAGCACGCCCAGCAGCACCATCTGCCCACCGCTGCTGAGCAGCATCTGGCTCAGGCGCAAACCGTCCTCGCGGCCAAACAGGTCATTGAACAGCGGCGGCATCAGGGCACCCAGGGCGGATGTCAGACCCATGATGATGGACATGCCCAGCGACAGGCCGATATAGCGCATGGCGAGGCCAAAGGTGAGGCCACCGATGCCCCATAACACGCCGAAGAAGTAAGTCCAGCCCAGTGTCCCGCTGTCTGCCGCCTCAAGAATGGAAGCAAAAGCCGGAATGGTCAGGGCAATGGCCAGCCACGGGGCAATCAGCCAGGAAAACAAGCCGCCCAGCAGCCAGAAGTTTTCCCAGGACCACAGCCGCACGCTGCGATACGGCAGATAAAAACTGGCGGATGAAAACGAGCCGATGAAATGAAACAACAGACCCAGCAGAATGATGGCCATCTGGCTAGTCTCCCAATTGGTAAAAACGCCAGGCGTTGTCGGCAAACATGGCACGACGCTCATGTGCGGCTGCCTGCGCCAGCAAATTGTCATAGGCCTGCCACAGCCTGCGGTAGGAGGTGTACAGGCTGCACACCGGGAAATTGGAAGCAAACATGCAGCGTGCGCTGCCGAAGGCGTCGATGGCCACGTACACCAGCGGCCGCAGACTGTCCTCGGTCCAGTGGTGGTCGAGCATGCCGAAACCGCTCAGCTTTACCTGCACATTCGGGCAGGCTGCCAGGGCCCGCATGCCATCCCGCCACGCGCGCCAGCCGGCAGGCGCATGGCGATCCACATACATGCCGGCATGATTCAGCGCAAAGCGCACAGCCGGATAACGCCTGGCCAGCGCAACGGCTTCCTGCATTTGTGAGGGGTAGATTTGCAATTCGAAGATCAGCCCGTGGCGTTCCAGCAAGGCCATCCCGCACTGCCATTGCGCCTCGCGCATGTAGTGGCGGCCCACGTAGTCGAACTGCGGGTCGGCATGCACGTTGAGAATTTGCCGCACACCACGCACGCGGGTGGAAGCCGCCAGTTGCCGGGCAAGCTGATCCCCCACCTGAGGGTTGGCCAGATCGAGAAAAGGCAGCAAAGCAACTGGCAAGGTATCGCCAGACAAGTCGAGCATGTGTTCCAGTTGGCGGGTTTCCTCCAGCGCATCCGTCGCATTGGCTTCGATATGCACCACGCCCGCCAGCTCGATATCGGCCTGCTCGGCCAGCTGTCTCAGGTCCGGCAACAGGAAGTCACGTGCCAGCGCGGCGTAATCACCCAGCAGATTGGGCTTGCGCCGGGTCAGCCAGGGGTACTGATTTCCTTCCAGCCACCAGAAATGGCAATGGGCGTCTACGATGCGCATGGCGGCCCCTCCCCCGTGCTCAGCACAAACATGCTGTGCAAGGGATGCTGTAGCGGCGCGAGGTCCGGCATGGTGGCCATGATGTCGGCCATATAAGCCCACCATTGCTGCATCACCGGCAGGCTGGGCAGTTCAGCCAGCCTGTCGGGCTGGCTGCAGTACAGCACGGCAAACAAGGCGTCATCCTTGTCATCATGAAAAATGCGGTACTCGACAATGCCGGCATCCAGCAGCGCGCTGCGCAGCTCCGGCCAGATGGCGGCATGACGCCGTTGATATTCCTCTGCTTGCCCCGGAAACAACTGCATGCGGAAAGCCAGGGTGCAAAGTGCTTGTCCATGCGTCATTTCAGCCTCCCGGAGTGTGCAGGTAGGGGCGATGCAAGGCGCAGGCGGGATTAAGCTCCACGCCGAAACCGGGACGGTCCAGCCGCGATACCGGCATGCGACCGTTTTCCGGCACCGGCTCGTGCAATAACTGCGGACTGAACATCGGCACCACCTGATCGGCCTGCGGTGCCATCATCAGGAATTCGGCAAACGGGCTGTTGTGACGGGTGGCGACAAAGTGATAGCTGTACACGCTGGAGCCATGCGGAATCACCAGCGCCTGATGCGCATCGGCCAATGCCGAGATTTTCAGCAGTTCGGTGATGCCGCCACACCAGCCGACATCGGGCTGGATGATGTCGCAGCAGCCCATTTCCAGCAGCATGCGAAAACCCCAGCGCGTGGCCTCGTGCTCGCCGGTGGTACACAACATGCCGGGCGGCAGTTGCTGCCGTAAGGCGGCATAGCCCCAGTAGTCGTCCGGCGGCAGTGCTTCTTCTATCCATTTCAGGCCATGTTCTTGCGCAGCCTGTGCCAGACGGGTGGCGTAGTTCAGATCCAGGCTCATCCAGCAGTCGATCATCAGCCAAAAGTCCGGGCCTACCCGCTCGCGCATGCTGGCCAGCAAGGCCAGGTTTTTTTGCAAGCCCTCTTCCCCCTCTGCCGGCCCGTGGTGCAGCGGCATTTTCCCGCCAATGAATCCCATTTCACGCGCGAGGTCTGGCCGCGCGCCGGTGGCATAAAACTGCAGCTCGTCACGTACTGCGCCACCCAGCAACTGATACACCGGCTCCTGTCGCACCTTGCCCAGCAAATCCCACAAGGCCAGATCCACCCCGGAGATGGCGTTGAGCACCAGGCCCTTGCGCCCATAAAACAGGGTGCCGTGGTACATCTGGTCCCAGATGCGCTCGATATCGCAGACCCTGGCCCCTTCCACGAAACGGGCCAGATGGCGCTCGACGATAAAAGCTGCCGGCTCGCCGCCTGTTGTCACGGCAAAGCCAATGTTGCCGGCGCTGTCCTCAACTTCAACCACCAGCGTGCCCAGTACATTGATGCCAAAGCTGCGTCGGCTCTGCCGGTAGGCCGGGTATTTGGACATGGGCGTGGCGATGTGATCGTCTATCCAATGGCCATCGGCCTGATCGTGATAATCCGCACCACCACCACGCAGGGTAAAAGCACGGACGTGTTTGATAACCGGATGCTGATTCATGACGTGCTACTCCTACGGTAAACATCCAAACCCAGCCTGCTCAGACAAAGCCAGAAGCAGGGGCGAATTTGTATTTGCATTCCGCGAAATAAATTACGGCTCACAATAAAAAACCGAAATAAAGCTGATTAATTCCCAAAAAGGGAAAACACCTGAAATAAGTTCGATCAATATCAGATCATTCATTGTGCTCAGCCAAAACACTGCTGCAGCAAAACTACGTTAACCGGAAAAATTCATCCAATTACATTTAATTAACAGGCGATACCTTCTGCTTATGGATAAAACAGTACTGCACTCATCCGCCCAGTACCGTCATTTACTGCAGCGACTGCGTTACAAACACCTGCATATGCTGGTGGTATTAGGCAGTAGCCAGAATATGAAACGGACGGCGGAAGGCATGTATATGTCGCAGCCGGCGGCCAGCCGCATGTTGCAGGAAATCGAGGGTATGTTTGACTGCCGGCTGTTTGACCGCCTGCCGCATGGCATGCTGCCCACCGCACTGGGCAGGGAGCTGATCAAGTTCGCCACCCGCAGCCTGCACCATCTGGAAAGCTGCATGCAGACGCTGGCACTGCAGAAGAAAGAAGGCTTTGGCTATCTGTCAGTAGGCACCATCATGGGTGCGGCACCCGAGCGGATCATGGCGGCGATTGCACGTTTGAAACAGGAAAGGCCCCGCCTGTGCATTCGCGTGATGGGAGACACCAGCGACGAAGTGGTCCGCCTGCTGGAACAAGGACGCATCGACCTGGCCATTGCCCGGCGCAGCCCGAAAACTGAAGATGCAGCTTTTAATTTTTGGCCATTGGGCAATGAAATATTGCGGCTGGTGGTGGCTAAAAACCATGTGTTATTACAACAGCAACATATCGAATTGCCGGTATTACTGCGAGACTGGCCATGGATATTACAAGCGCCCAGCAGCCCGGCACGCATGGCATTGGAGCAATATCTGCTGCACGCCGCACTGCCCTTGCCCGGCAATATCATCGAGAGCAATTCGGTTTACTCCATGCTGCAACTGATTCAACACACCAATGCGGTGATGCTGTTAGCGGAATCCGCCATGACAGACTATCTGGACATGGGTATCGTGCAAATCTTGCCAATCCAGGTAAGCATACCGTTTCCTCCTTTTGGCATCCTGACGCACAAGCATGAGCCGCTTAGCGAAGAACAACAGGTTTTTATTTCCTACCTGCATCAGTCATCAGCAATTTCCACACAAAAAAGGTAGAAAGACGGCCAGAAAAGTCCGCATGAATGGCAGGAAAAGAAAAAGCCTCCGTATGGAGGCTTTCAGGTATGACATTCACCAGCCCGCAGGCTGGCAGAAAACTCAGTTGCTACCGCAGCAGGCCTTGTACTTCTTGCCGCTGCCGCAAGGGCAAGGGTCGTTGCGGCCCACCTTGTCGCCTTCACGGCGTACGGTGGCCGGAGCCTGTGCCTTGGCGCGCCAGTAGTTGAATACCGCGATCAGGGCTTCTGGCAGCTGTTCCTTGCAGTCGTCTTTTTCTTCGTCAGTAAAGGTGACCAGGTCTTCGCCGTCTTCTTCCTCGAACATGCCGCCCAGCACCAGAATCGGCATCAGCAGGTCTTCGAAGCCTTCGTCGTCAGCTGCTTCAAACCAGTCGGTATCCACCACGTCCAGCGCGTACAAATAGGCATTGCACCACGGCCAGTAGTCGGCTTCGTCATCGTCACCGTCTTCGTCGGCGTAGAGGATCAGGTCCAGCTCGCGGCCATCGGCCAACACGTGGGCGGTGACATCAAACAGCTTCTGCAGCAGGGCTTCCAGCTCGGCCTTTTCCTCGGCATTTTCAAACTCCGGGGCATCGCCCAGTACTTCGGGCAGCCACATGCTGCGGTCGGCTGCATCCGGGCCGCTGGCCAGGGCGGCGAAGAAGCCTTGCACCTCGTCCGGGCGCATGGTGCTGCCACTGATCGACAGGGGCGTGAGCAACTGTTCCAGCCGGGCAAGATCGGCGTCATTGAATACGATATCAGTCATGGTGCACTCCTGAAGTCAGATTGAATGGGCGCATTGTAGCGAAAAAAGCCCCGCTCCGCCGGGGCCATTGCATGCAAGTTTGATCTGCAGCGATTCAAGCTGTGCGGCTGTCTGCCAGGCCGAGCTTTTCCTTCATTTGCTGGCGCATGACAAACTTCTGGATCTTGCCGGTAATGGTCATGGGAAAGCTGTCGACAAACTCGATATAGCGCGGAATCTTGTAATGGGCGATCTGGCCCTGGCAAAAGGCGCGCATGTCGTCGATGCTGGCGCTTTCACCATCGCGCAGCTTGATCCAGGCGCACAACTCCTCGCCAAAGCGGTCGTCCGGCACGCCAATCACCTGCACTTCCTGAATCTTGGGATGGCGGTAGAAGAATTCCTCCACCTCACGCGGGTAGATGTTTTCGCCACCGCGAATCACCATGTCCTTCACCCGGCCCACGATGTTGACATAGCCTTCGGCATCCATTACAGCCAGGTCGCCGCTGTGCATCCAGCCCGACGGGTCGATGGAGTCGGCGGTTTTCTGCGGGTCGTCCCAGTAGCCCAGCATCACCGAATAGCCACGGGTCAACAGCTCGCCGGTTTCGCCATGCCCCACGATGTGGCCATCGTTATCGACAATCTTGACTTCCACATGCGGATGCACCTGCCCCACGGTGGACACGCGCTTGTCCAGCGGTGTGTCGGCACTGCTCTGGAAGCTGAGTGGGCTGGTTTCCGTCATGCCGTAGCCAATGGTGACCTGCGCCATGTGCATCAGGGTGGTGACGCGCTTCATCACCTCGATGGGACACGGACTGCCGGCCATCACCCCGGTGCGCAGGCTGGACAGATCAAACTGGCTGAACTGCGGATGGTCAAGCAGGCCGATGAACATGGTGGGCACACCATGCAGGGCGGTACAGCGCTCTTCCTGTACGGTATGCAGCACGCTGAGCACATCGAAACTTTCCGCCGGAAACACCATGCATGCACCATGCGTGAGGCAGGTAAGCGTGCCCAGCACCATACCGAAACAGTGGTACAGCGGCACCGGAATACACAGCCGGTCGGCCGGGCTGAAGCCCATGGCCTGTCCGGTAAAGAAGGCGTTATTGAGAATATTGTGATGCGACAGCGTCGCCCCCTTGGGGCTGCCGGTGGTGCCGGAGGTGAACTGGATATTGATGGCATCGTCAAACTGCAGGCTGTCCCCCAGTTGCTGCAAGGCTGTCAATTCCGCTATCGACGCTTCCTGCAGCAAATCGGCAAAGCCCAGCATGCCCGGCGTGGCCTGCTGGCCCATGCGGATCACCCATTCCAGCCTGGGCATGCGGGCGGCCTTAAGCTGACCGGGCTGGCTAACGGCCAGTTCCGGCAACAGGTCTTGCAGCATCTCGATGTAATTGCTGCTCTTGAAGCTGGGCGAAGCAATCAGGGCGCGGCAACCTACCTTGTTAATCGCATATTCCAGCTCGGCACGGCGGTAAGCCGGGTTGATATTCACCAGCACCAGCCCGGCCTTGGCGGTGGCAAACTGGGTCAGCACCCATTCGGCGTTGTTCTGTGACCAGATGCCGATGCGCTCGCCCGGCTCAAGGCCAAGGCGCATCAGGCTGCACGCCAGCCGGTCCACCTGCTGCTGCAGTTCGGCATAGCGCCAGCGCACATCCTGATGGCGTACCACCAGTGCTTGCTGATCGGCATATTGCCGGCAGGCGGCATCAAACATCTGGCCGATGGTTTTGCCAATCAGCGGCTGCTGGCTGGCACCGTGAACATAGCTGGCGTGCTGCATCGTGAGTCTCCTAGGTGTGGTCTCTTTATCCGGAATGCGTCGCTTCCCTTGGCGACGGCAGCCACGCTGCATGGCGCGGCCCATTTTTCTGGCATTAATCCCACAAGTTTACGATTACGTAAACGTAATACGTCTATCATGATGAGAAGCCGTGGGAAAAACGCTACAATCCGTATAAATACTGAAAGCAGATACCATGACAGAACAGGAAGTCTTCACCATTTCGGATCTGGCACGTGATTTTGACGTCACACTGCGCACCATCCGCTTTTACGAGGAACAAGGGCTGATCGAGCCGCAACGCGATGGCCGCCAGCGTGTGTTCACCCGCCGCGACCGTGCCCGGCTGCGGCTTATCCTGCGTGGCAAGCGTATTGGCCTGTCCTTGTCGGAAATACGCGAAATCATTGATCTGTATGATCTGGCCCGCGACGAAGCCAGCCAGTCACTCAAGCTGCTGCATTTACTGGTGGCGCGACGCGAGCAGCTGGAAGAACAACGCCGTGACATCGACGTGGTGTTGGCGGAAATCGATGCGCTGGAAAAACACTGCCGCGGCGTGATCGACCAGATGACCACCAAGGCCGACACCCCCGCCTGAACACCTGCCCTCGTGCAGGTTTTTTTACCACACCATATTGACGCTTACGTAAACGTAATTCAATATTCAAAGCAGTAACGCGACCATCACAATAGCCTGTCAGGCACAGCCGCCACGACCGGCACCGAGGAGAAACACCATGTACAGCAGCCTGCGTTTTGACCACGGCGACACTTACGACATGTTGCGCCAGAGCGTGAAGGATTTTGCCGACGCCGAAATCGCCCCGCGCGCCGCCGACATCGACCGTGACAACCTCTTTCCAGCTGACCTGTGGCGCAAGTTTGGTGACCTGGGCTTGCTGGGCATCACCGCCGAAGAAGAATACGGTGGCGCCAATATGGGTTATCTGGCCCACATGATCGTGATGGAAGAAATCAGCCGTGCCTCGGCTTCGGTCGCCCTGTCCTACGGCGCGCACTCCAATCTGTGCGTTAACCAGATCCGCAAGAACGGCTCCGCCGAACAAAAAGCCCGCTACCTGCCCAAGCTGATTTCCGGCGAACACGTGGGCGCGCTGGCCATGTCCGAACCCAATGCCGGTTCCGATGTGGTCAGCATGAAGCTGCGCGCCGATAAAAAAGGCGACCGTTATGTACTGAACGGCAGCAAGATGTGGATTACCAACGGCGGCGATGCCGACACCCTGGTGGTGTATGCCAAGACCGACGTCAACGCCGGGCCCAAAGGCATCACGGCCTTCATCGTGGAAAAGGGCTTTGCCGGTTTCTCGCATGGCAGCAAGCTGGACAAGCTGGGCATGCGCGGCTCCAACACCTACCCGCTATTCTTCGACAACTGTGAAATCCCGGCCGAAAACGTGCTGGGCGGCGAAGGCAATGGCGTGAAAGTGCTGATGAGCGGGCTGGACTACGAACGCGCCGTACTGTCGGCAGGCCCGCTGGGCATCATGCAGGCTTGCATGGATATCGTCGTCCCCTATCTGAATGACCGCAAACAGTTTGGTCAGGCTATCGGCGACTTCCAGCTGATGCAGGGCAAGCTGGCCGACATGTACGTCAAGCTGTCCGCCAGCCGTGCTTATGTCTATGCCGTGGGCCAGGCACTGGACCGGGGCGATACCGGCCGCCAGACGCGCAAGGATGCTGCCGGGGCCATCCTGTATGCCGCCGAAAACGCCACCCAGATGGCGCTGGACGCCATCCAGTGCCTGGGCGGCAATGGCTATATTAATGAATACGCCACCGGCCGCCTGCTGCGTGATGCCAAGCTGTATGAAATCGGCGCGGGCACCAGTGAAATCCGCCGCTGGCTGATAGGCCGCGAACTGATGGCCGAGACACGTTAAGAGCGGGATAAAACGCCTGAAGCCGCGTTGCGCCGCCTGGCCGTACCCAATGTACTGACTGCGGCGGCGCGCCTTGCCTCAGCCGCTTTCTCCACGCTCTTCGTCTTGCCTTGCTTTACTTGGCTTTGAAAAAACCTGACGGATCGGCACAAAAACAAGAGGCTCTCCATGCCAGTCATCGAATCCAAACTCTCCCCCCGCGCGCCAGACTTCCAGGCCAATACCGACAAGATGCGTGCGCTGGTGGATGACTTGAAACAGAAAGTCGCCCAGGCGGCGCTGGGCGGCGGCGACAAAGCCCGTGAAAAACATACCGCGCGTGGCAAGCTGCTGCCGCGCGAGCGCATCAACCTGCTGCTGGACCCCGGCGCGCCCTTTCTGGAACTGTCCCAGCTGGCCGCCTTTGGCATGTATAACGATGATGCCCCCGGGGCCAGCCTGATCAGCGGCATCGGCCGTATTGCCGGGGTGGACTGCCTGATCATCGCCAACGATGCCACCGTCAAGGGTGGTACTTATTACCCGATGACGGTGAAAAAGCATCTGCGCGCGCAGGAAATTGCCAAGGAAAACCGCCTGCCCTGCGTCTATCTGGTGGATTCCGGCGGAGCCTTTTTACCACTGCAGGACGAAGTGTTTCCCGACAAGGAACACTTTGGCCGCATCTTCTACAACCAGGCCCAATTGTCTGCCGCCGGCATTCCGCAAATTGCCGTGGTGATGGGCAGCTGCACTGCAGGCGGCGCTTATGTGCCGGCCATGTCGGATGAAACCGTCATCGTGCGGGAACAAGGCACCATCTTTCTGGGCGGCCCGCCGCTGGTAAAGGCCGCTACCGGCGAAGTCGTCACCGCAGAAGAACTGGGCGGTGGCGATGTACACGCCCGCATCTCCGGTGTGGCCGACCATCTGGCGCAGAATGACGCCCACGCCCTGGGCATTGCCCGCCGCATCGTGGCCGACCTCAACTGGCACAAACAAGGCGTGCTGGACCGCACCGAACCCAAAGCACCACGCCATGCCGCCGAGGAAATCTACGGCGTGATTCCGGCCGACCCGAAAAAGCCGTTTGATGTGCGTGAAATCATCGCCCGACTGGTGGACGACTCCGACTTTGACGAATTCAAGCAGAACTACGGCACGACGCTGGTCACCGGTTTTGCCCGGCTCAATGGCTGGCGCGTGGGTATCATCGCCAATAACGGCATCCTGTTTTCCGAGTCGGCCCTCAAGGGAGCGCACTTTGTCGAACTGTGCTGCCAGCGTGGCATTCCGCTGATCTTCCTGCAGAACATCACCGGCTTCATGGTGGGTAAGAAGTATGAAAACGGCGGCATCGCCAAGGATGGCGCCAAGCTGGTTACCGCCGTGGCCTGCGCCAGCGTACCCAAGTTCACCGTACTGATTGGCGGCAGCTTCGGGGCTGGCAACTACGGCATGTGTGGCCGCGCTTACAGCCCGCGCATGCTGTGGATGTGGCCTAACAGCCGCATTTCGGTGATGGGTGGCGAACAGGCCGCCGGGGTGCTGGCACAGGTCAAGAAGGAACAACTGGGCGAGGCCTTCACCGCCGAGCAGGAAGAAGCGCTGAAAGCACCGGTACGCGAACAATACGAACGCCAGGGCCACCCTTATTACGCCAGCGCACGGCTGTGGGACGACGGCATCATCGACCCGGCCCAGACCCGCGATGTACTGAGCCTGGCACTGGAAGCCGCCCTGTCCGCGCCCATCGAAAAAACACGCTTTGGCGTGTTCCGCATGTAAGGAAGCGCCATGAGCCAGTATCAGACTCTCGATATCCATCGCAGCGGCAGCACCGCCACTGTCTGGATGAACCGCCCGGAACTGCACAATGCGCTGAACGAAATGCTGATTGCCGAGCTGACCGCCGCCTTCAAGGCACTGCAACTGGACGACAGCGTGCGCGTCATCGTGCTGGCCGGACATGGCAAAAGCTTTTCCGCCGGGGCTGACCTGGACTGGATGCGCCGCGCCGCCGGCTACAGCGAAGCAGAAAACCTGGCCGATGCCCAGCGCCTGGCCGCCATGCTCAAGGCCATTTACCGCAGCCAGAAGCCGGTAATCGCCCGCATCCACGGCCCGGCCATTGCCGGTGGCACCGGCCTGGCTACCGTATGTGACATTGCCATTGCCACCGACGCCGCCCGCTTTGGCCTGACCGAAGTGCGGCTGGGCCTGATTCCGGCCACCATCGGCCCTTATGTGGCCGATGCCATCGGCTGGCGGCAGGCGCGGCGCTACTTCCTGTCGGCCGAGCGCATTGACCCCGCCACCGCCGCCCGTATCGGCCTGGTGCATGAAGTTGTCGCGGCCGACATGCTGGACCAGCGCATCGCCGACATCGCCAGCGAACTGGCCAAAGGCGCACCACGTGCACTGGGGGCCGCCAAAGACCTGCTGGCCGAACTGCATGAAGGCTCACCCTGGGATGACGACCTGCTGGCCGATACCGCCAGCCGCATTGCCAGTACCCGCAGCGGACAGGAAGCCCGCGAAGGCCTGGCCGCCTTCTTCGACAAACGCCCGCCCGCCTGGCAACAAGAACAATAAGGACGCTGCCATGTTCACGAAAATCCTCATCGCCAACCATGGTGACCAGCAGCCGCAAGGCTACGCAGCTGCGCAGCAACATCGCATGGCGGCGCGCCTGCGCCGTGGCGATTTCGCCGCGGGAGACTGCCATGTTTAAGAAAATCCTCATTGCCAACCGCGGAGAAATCGCCTGCCGGGTGATCAAGACCGCACGCCAGCTGGGCATTGCCACTGTTGCCGTTTATTCCGATGCCGATGCCGATGCCCGCTTTGTCAGACTGGCCGACGAAGCCTGGCGACTGGGCCCGGCTCCGGCGGCGGAATCCTATCTCAAGGCCGGGTTGATTCTGGACATTGCCCGCCAGAGCGGTGCCGAGGCCATCCACCCCGGTTATGGCTTTTTGTCGGAAAACGCTGACTTTGCCGCCGCCTGCGCTGCTGCCGGCATCGCCTTCATCGGCCCGCCGGCCAGCGCCATTGCCGCCATGGGCAGCAAGTCCGCCGCCAAGGCACTGATGGAACAAGCAGCCGTACCGCTGGTGCCCGGCTATCACGGCGAGCGCCAGGAGCCGGATTTCCTGCACCAGCAGGCCGACCGTATCGGCTATCCGGTACTGATCAAGGCCAGCGCCGGTGGCGGTGGCAAGGGCATGCGCATTGTCGAGCGCAGCGAGGATTTCGCCGCTGCGCTGGCCTCCTGCCAGCGCGAAGCAGCCGCCAGCTTTGGTGACGACAAGGTGCTGGTGGAGAAATACCTGCCGCGTTCGCGCCATGTGGAAATCCAGGTGTTTGCCGACAGCCTGGGAGGCTGTGTCTATCTGTTCGAGCGTGACTGCTCGGTGCAGCGCCGCCATCAGAAAGTACTGGAAGAAGCCCCGGCACCGGATTTGCCGGTCAGCACCCGGCAGGCCATGGGCGAAGCCGCCTGCGCCGCCGCCCGTGCGGTGGGCTATGTCGGGGCGGGGACAGTGGAATTCATCATGGCGGTAAAGGACGATGGCCGCCCCGGTGAGTTTTACTTCATGGAAATGAACACCCGCCTGCAGGTAGAACATCCGGTGACCGAGATGATCACCCGGCAAGACCTGGTGGCCTGGCAATTGCAAGTGGCCGCCGGTCAGCCGCTGCCGCTGCGGCAGGACGAACTGCAGATTCACGGCCACGCCATCGAGGCGCGTATTTATGCGGAAGACCCGGACAAGGGCTTCCTGCCGGCCACCGGCCAGCTGATTCACCTGGCCACCCCTGCCGAAAGCGCACAGGTACGCATCGATACTGGGGTGGAACAAGGCGACAGCATCAGCCCGTTCTACGACCCGATGATTGCCAAGCTGATCGTGTGGGGCGAAAACCGGGCTGCCGCCTTGCAACAGCTGGATGCAGCACTGGCGCAATACCAGGTGGCCGGTGTCACCACCAATATCGCCTTCCTGCGCCGCATTGTGCAGCACCACAGCTTTGCCAGCGGTGCGGTGGATACCGGCCTGATCGCTCGCTATCAGGACACCTTGCTGCCACCAGCCGCCCCGGCCAGTGGCGAGCAGCTGGCCGTGCTGGCGCTGGCCCAGACGCTGGGCGCGCAGACGGACTTCCCGGTGCGCGCAGGCTGGCGACTGAATGGTCAGCTGGAAACCATCCAGCAATTCATGCACGGCGACACCCTGCACAGTGTCAGCGTGCGCCATCTGGACCACGGTTTTGCCGTGACGGTGACAGGACAGACATATCATGCCATGGCACGGCTGCAACACGGTGAATGGCATGTCACGCTGGACGGACAACAACTGCGGGCCACGGTCGTCAGCCAGCGGCAGCAACGGGTATTGTTCCTGCAAGGCGAACGGCTGGAAGTGAGCTGGGTGGACCCCTACGCCGCCAGCTCGGAAGAAGTACATGGCGCCACCCACCTGAAAGCGCCGATGCCCGGCCGGGTGGTGGCCTTGCTGGCCAGCAGCGGGCAGCAGGTGAGCAAGGGGGAGCCCCTGTTGATTCTGGAAGCCATGAAAATGGAGCACACCATCCATGCCCCAGCCGATGGTGTGGTGCATGCCTTCTATTTCGCCGCTGGCGAACAAGTGTGTGATGGCGACGAGTTGCTCGACTTCGACGCCGCCTGATCCGGAGGACAACACGATATGCCAACCGTGAAAATCGTCGAAGTCGGCCCGCGTGACGGGCTGCAGAACGAAAAACAGCAGGTGGATACCGCCAGCAAGCTGGAACTGATCCGCCGCCTGGCTGCAAGCGGCCTTACCACCATTGAGGCCGGGGCTTTTGTCTCGCCCAAATGGGTGCCGCAAATGGCCGACAGCCTGCACGTACTGCAAGCACTGGAGCTGTCTGGTGCGGTGAATTACCCGGTGCTGGTGCCCAACGACAAAGGCATGGAACAGGCTCTGGCAGCTGGCGTGCGTGAAATCGCTGTGTTTGGTGCCGCCAGTGAAGGCTTCAGCCAGAAAAACATCAATGCCAGCATTGCCGAAAGCCTGGCCCGCTTTGACAGCGTGATGGCTACAGCACGGCGCGAGGGCATCCGCGTGCGCGGCTATGTGTCCTGCGTGGTGGATTGCCCCTATGAAGGGCCGATTGCCCCGGCCAAGGTGGCAGAAGTGGCTGCCCGTCTGCTGGACATGGGCTGTTACGAGATTTCACTGGGCGACACCATAGGCACGGGCACACCCAACCGGGTACTGGACATGCTGGAAGCAGTCAGCAAGCTTGTGCCAATTGCACAACTGGCAGGTCACTTCCACGATACCTACGGCATGGCCATCAGCAATATTCATGCTTCTTTTCAGGCTGGCATCAGAACATTCGATTCCTCGATTGCCGGGCTGGGCGGCTGCCCGTATGCTCGTGGGGCATCCGGCAATGTCGCCACCGAAGACGTGGTGTACCTGATGCATGGCCTGGGCGTGGACTGTGGCATAGACTTGCCGACACTGGTGCAAACCGCCTGGTTTGCCGCCGGTCTGCTGGGCCGCCAGCCCGGCTCCAAGGTGGCGCAGGCGCTGGCCGCAGCACGCTGAAGCCGCCCGTCCCACGCCAGGCAATGCCGCGCGGAACAAGATAAAGAGGAGAATCATGGAGCAGCTCACCCCCCCGATCTGGCAACCCTCCCCCCGGCGCGTGGCAGGCTCCCACCTGCATGCCTTTGGCAAACTGGCGGAGGCCGCATATGACCGCCCGCTGCCTGACTACCACAGCCTGTGGCAAGCAAGTGTGAACGACCCGGCCCGCTTCTGGGGACTGGTCTGGGATTATTGCGGCGTAATCGGCGACAAGGGCGATACCGTGCTGGAGCACGGCGACGATATGCTGGCAGCACGCTTTTTCCCCCAGGCCCGCCTCAACTACGCTGAAAACCTGCTGCGTCACGATGGCGATGCCACCGCCCTGGTGTTCTGGGGCGAAGACAAGGTCAAATCCCGCTACAGCTGGCAGCAGCTGCGCCAACTGGTGTCCCGCTTGCAGCAGGGCATGCAGGCCGCCGGCATTGTGGCAGGCGACCGCGTGGCCGGCTTCCTGCCCAATATGCCGGAAACCGTGGCCGCCATGCTGGCTGCCTCCAGCCTGGGTGCGGTGTGGACCAGTTGTTCGCCCGACTTCGGCATCGACGGAGCCATCGACCGCTTCGGCCAGACCGAACCCAAGCTGCTGTTCTGTCCGGATGGCTACTGGTATGGCGGCAAAGAGATCGACATCCGCGACAAGATGCAGGCGCTGGCAGCCGGTCTGCCTTCGGTACAGCAGTTCATTGCCGTCCCCTATCTGGGCGAAACCGCTGCCTTTGCCGAAAGCCTGCCGCGCACCATCACGCTGGACGATTTCATTGCCCGCTTCGCTGTGCGTCCCTTGCAGTTTGTCCGGGTGGAATTCAACCATCCGCTGTTCATCCTGTACTCCAGCGGCACCACCGGCAAACCCAAGTGCATCGTGCATGGCACCGGCGGTACCTTGCTGCAGCACCTGAAAGAACATCAGCTGCATGGCGATGTGCATCAGGGCGATCACCTGTTCTACTTCACCACCTGCGGCTGGATGATGTGGAACTGGCTGGTATCCGGCCTGGCCAGCGGCGCGGCGCTGATGCTGTATGACGGCTCCCCGTTTGCCGCCCACGGTCGCGTGCTGTGGGATTACGCCCAACAATGGCAGTTCAGCCATTTCGGCACCTCGGCCAAATACATCGACGGGCTGCGCAAGATAGACCTGGTCCCGGCGCGGGAGTACCGGCTGGATGCGCTACGCGCCGTATTCTCCACCGGCTCGCCGCTGATGGCAGAAAGTTATGACTGGGTGTACGCCAACATCAAGCAGGACATCAATCTGGCTTCTATCTCCGGCGGCACCGACATCGTCTCCTGCTTTGCGCTGGGATGCGCCACCTTGCCGGTATACCGCGGTGAGCTGCAATGCCGTGGCCTGGGCATGGCCGTGGACATCTATAACAGCCATGGCCGGCCGGTACGGCAGGAAAAAGGCGAACTGGTCTGCACCCGCCCCTTCCCGTCGATGCCGGTGGGCTTCTGGCAGGACCCGCAGGGCAGCAAATATCGCCAGGCCTATTTTGGCCGCTTCGACAATATCTGGTGCCATGGTGACTATGCCGAAATCACCGCACACGGCGGGCTGGTGATTTATGGCCGCTCCGATGCCGTACTCAATCCGGGTGGGGTGCGCATTGGTACGGCAGAAATCTACCGCCAGGTAGAAGGCTTTGCCGAAATTCTGGAAAGCCTGGCCGTAGGCCAGCGCTGGCAGGACGACGAACGCGTGGTGCTGTTTGTACGACTGCGTGAAGGTTGCCAGCTGGATGAAGCGCTCGCGGCCCGCCTGCGCGAGCAGATCAAACGTGGTGCCAGCCCGCGCCATGTTCCGGCCCGCATCATTGCAGTGGCGGATATCCCGCGCACCATCAGTGGCAAGATTGTCGAGCTGGCGGTCAAAAACGTGATTCACGGTGAGCCAGTAAACAATCTCAGTGCACTGGCCAATCCGGAAGCGCTCAGGCTGTTTGCCGATCTGCCGCAGCTGCAAAGCTGACCCAATGCCGCAGGATTGAGCAGAACAAGGGCTTCCCGGTGGGAAGCCCTTGTCGCAAATACCGGACAATATAATGTACAGCCCACGGCAAGCCCGGCAGAATTGAGAGCCATCAAGGCAGCTTGCCGCAATGGTTGTAAACTATCGTCAATATCAGCAACAGGTTACAGCATGAAACGCAGCGCAGCCCTTACCCCCCTATCCCGCGATCACCACCACGCCCTGTCGCTGGCCATGCAGGCGGGCAAGGCAGCGCGTAGCGATGACCAGGCGCAATGGCAACATGTAGCCGATAGCATCAGACTGCACTATCAGCAAACCCTGCAAGCCCACTTTGCCGAGGAAGAACGCGCGCTACTGCCGGCACTGGCCCAGGCCGGCAACACCGGGCTGGTACAACGCACGCTGGATGAGCATGCCCACCTGCATCAACTGATGCAGCATGCCGCGCTGGCCAGCCCGGCCATCCTGCAGGCCTTTGCCGATGCCATGACTGCCCATGTCCGCTTCGAGGAGCGCGAGCTGTTTGCCCTGGCCGAGAACCTGCCTGAGGTCATGGCGGCATTGCAGTCCTGACCCCAAGCTCCAGCATGCCCTGCAAATGAAAAAGGCCGGATAATCTCCGGCCTGCTGTTTGATTACGCCATGCCAGCCAGCTACAGGCCTAGTGGGCTGAACGCCGGAACAGGCCGAACAACTCATATTTCTCCCGCGGTCTTGCCCCCTGCCACAACAAGGCCCAACCCGGTTCGGCCAGGCCCTCACTGCGCGAACGCATCAGCAACAGGTAGTCGCAAGGGCTGCTCTCCCCGGCTGGATACGCCACCAGATCGATCCCGGCATAGTAGTGCCAGCTGATACGCGCCATCATGTTTTGCCGGTCGGTGGCAATGCACTGCGTGTTGTCGGCCAGTACAGCGGGCAAGGCGCGGCGCATGCTTTCCACCACCGGGCGGTAACTCTTGGCCGCATCCAGCCACGGCAGCCACAGGGACAGTGCCAGCCCCCAGCACAAGGTAAGCCCGGCAGCCCAGTTGGTAATGGCTTGCCGACCACGTACATGGCTGCGGGTTACCGCCCAGATCCAGGTCATGGTAGCCAGAATGGCAAAGATGGCGGCCACCAGCGACACATGCGGCACATAGTAGGGGCTGAAATACTGTGCGCGCCCGGCCAGTCGCTCCGGCCAGCCATAGTTCATCGCCGCCCAGCCCGCCCAGATCAGCAAGCCGAATACGCCAAAAGCCATCAGGCCGAACCAGTTGAGAAAGGCAGCCGCGCCACGGCGCAGATTATCCAGCTCCACCGCAGCCAGCAGGGACAGCGGCAGCAGCAGCGGCATGGCGTAATCCATGCTCTTGCGCACAGAGAGCGTCAGCATGATCAGCACCACGGCAAAGAACATCAGTGGCAGCTGCAGCATGGGCAGCTCGTACTTGCGGTTGCGGTACAGCGTCCAGGCTGCCAGCGGCCAGGCCGGCCAGGCAAACCAGATGGTATTGAAGGTGTAGTAGCCAAAACCGTGAAACAGCCCTACCTTGCCAAAGCCATCCAGCGGGCCCAGCGCATGGTGTTCCCACCACAGGCGGAACAGCGCCGGATAGCTGCGGGACAACTCCAGCGGCCAGATCAGTGCCACCGGCAAGGCCACCAGCAAAGCCATGAACACGGTGATGGCATAGCGCTTGTTACGCCAGGCAGTGAAAGCCGGCAGGAAGAGTACCACCGCCCACACCAGCATCACTTCCAGCAGGCTGGCACTCAGGAACAGTGTAGCACTGCCTGCACCCAGGATGGCCCCGGCCAGTCCCGGCGAGCGCAGGGTGAGCGACAAGGCATAAAAGGCAGCGGCAAAGCCGGTAAAACTAGCCACCATTGGCGTCATCTGGTGGCCGGTGACAATCAGGCCCAGACAGCCAATCAATATCATCACCACGCTACGGCCATGCCGACGGCCAATCAGATCGCGCCCGGTCATGCCGGCCAGGGTGAGCCCAAGTGCCATGAACAGCGGTGTAGCCAGCCTGGCTGCATCGTGCGCCGGCAGCAACCAGGGGGAAAACAGCCGGGCCAGCCCGGCGGCCACCCAGTAATACAGCGGCGGCGACTCCAGGTAAGGCACACCTTGGATGGTAGGCAGCAGCCAGTTGCCGCTACGCAGCATGCCTTCCACTACCGCCATCACATAGGGTTCGTCCGGCTTCCACGGATCATGGCCGATGATGCCTGGCCACAGCCAGACAAAACACAGCAATAGCAGCACCCAGGGTTTTTCGGTGGGAACGGGAACGGTGGCGTTTTGCGGGGAGTACGTCAGCATCGAGGCGCGCGCCAGTCTGGAGAAAGCGTTATTTTAATGTGCAAGCACACGCAGCGGAAATGAAAAAAGGCAGCCAAGGCTGCCTTTTTTCCAAAGCTTACAAGCTTAGCGCTTGAAGAAGCCACCGAACTTCTGGTTGAACTTGTCGATACGGCCGGCGGTATCAACAATCTTCTGCTTGCCAGTGTAGAACGGGTGGCAGCTGGAGCACACTTCAATGTGGAAGGCGTCCTTGCCCATGGTGGACTGGGTGGTGAAGGTGTTACCGCAGGAGCAGGTAACCGCAACTTCTTTGTAGTTCGGGTGAATATCAGCGCGCATGATGAGCTTCCTTGGTTACGGGTACAGGGGTTTTGCCTGTACTACTTGGTGAAGCGGAGCATTATCCGCCCTTTATCAGCACTTGACAAGTCGCCCGAAACGAAAATGGCGACAGCCTTTATCAGACTGCCGCCCTGGGCTCAGCCGGTCAGCAATGCAGGCTCAGGCACGACGCCAGCTGGTGCCCTGCGCATTGTCTTCCAGCACCACACCCTTGGCGATCAACTCGTCACGGATACGGTCGGACTCGGCCCAGTTCTTGTTGGCACGTGCATCACGACGCGCCTGGATCAGGGCTTCGATCTGCTCTGCGGTCAATTCGCCCTCACCAGCCCCGGCCTTGAGGAATTCCTCCGGCTCACGTTGCAGCAGGCCCAGCACACCGCCCAGGTCCTTCATCAGGCGAGCCAGTTGCACATCGCGGCTCTTGTTGACTTCACCGGCCAGCTCGAACAGCACGGCAACGGCTTCGGAGGAACTGAAGTCGTCGTCCATCGCTGCCTTGAAGCGCGCAGCGTACGGGTTGCTCCAGTCAATGCCCGTGCTTTCCGGCAGCGCCAGACCGCGCAGCGCGGTGTACAGGCGGGTCAGGCCCTGCTTGGCATCGTTGAGGATGCTGTCGGTGTAGTTGACCGGGCTGCGGTAGTGGCTGCGCACGATGAAGAAACGCACCACTTCGCCGTCAAAATGCTGCAGTACGTCGCGGATGGTGAAGAAATTACCCAGCGATTTGGACATCTTCTCGCCATCGACATTGATGAAGCCGTTGTGCAGCCAGTAATTCACATACTGGTGGCCATGCGCGCCTTCGGACTGGGCGATTTCGTTTTCATGGTGCGGGAATTGCAGGTCTTCACCGCCACCGTGAATGTCGAAATGCTCGCCCAGATGGTGGCAACTCATCACCGAGCATTCGATATGCCAGCCCGGACGACCAGCACCCCACGGGCTGTCCCAGGACGGCTCGCCCGGCTTGGCTGCTTTCCACAGCACAAAGTCCAGCGGGTCGCGCTTGTTGGGGTCGATTTCCACCCGCTCACCGGCGCGCAGCTTGTCCAGCGTACGGCCGGACAGCTTCCCGTAGCCTTCAAATTCACGCACCGCGTAATACACATCGCCATTGGGGGCCGGATAGGCCTTGCCATTGGCAATCAGTTGTTCGATCAGCGCAATCATGCCGCCCACATGATGGGTGGCGCGCGGTTCGTGCGTTGGCGGCAGCAGATTCAGCGCAGCGGCATCCTGGTGCATGTCGGCGATGGTTTCCGCCACCAACTGGTCCGGGGTAATGCTACGCTCCAGCGCACGCTTGATGATCTTGTCCTCGATGTCGGTGATGTTGCGCACGTAGTTGACATCGTAGCCGGAGGCCTTGAGCCAGCGGTAGATCACGTCAAAGGCCGCCAGCATGCGAGCATGGCCGATATGACAGAGGTCGTACACCGTCATGCCACACACATACATACGCACCTTGCCCGGTTCGATGGGATGGAACTCTTCTTTCTGGCGAGTCAGGGTGTTGTACACGTTCAGCATGATCTAGATAACCTGTGCTTGGGTAAAAGGGGAAATTGTAGCAGAGTCGTCAAGCCCCCGCGAAGCGCCTGCACACTGCCCGTCCTGCTGCGCGGAAAATGAAAAACCGGGCCAGTGCCCGGTCCCGAGTGACATCTGGTGACATCTGCCGCCAGTAAATGGGGTCACACCGGCGGCCATTCAATACGCCGGTAATCCGGCACCCCCTGACGGAAAGGCGGCATGCGCTCGCCCTCCATCAGCGGCAGCAAGTAATCCAGAAAAGCCTGGGTCACGCCATAGCCATCGGCGGCAATGAAATGCGGCGGAAAGGCCTTTTCCATGTCTCCCACTTCGGCCAGCGGAAAGTCGGCCACTTCCCAGCGGTATGGGTGATCGGACAGGCGGCGGATACCGGCCATCACGCCGCTGCGGCCGGCCTGCAGCCACTCCACGCCCTGCTGCCCCATCTGGTAAGCCTGCGCGGCATCGGTGGCCGACACCAGATGCCCGGCCGCGCGTTGCAGATAATCCACCTGCGCCACATGGGCGGACAGGCCGCGCTCACGCTTGAGCAGCGCCGCCAGCCAGCTCCCCACCCCGCCCAGTTGCTCATGGCCATAAATGGCCGAAGCATTGGCCTCGGTGACAAAGCGTCCGGCAGCATCCACCAGGCCTTCTGCCACCGAGATGGCGCACTGGCCATGTGCCGCCAGACTGGCATCCACCGCAGCCAGAAACTTGTCCTGATCAAACGGCACTTCCGGCAGCAACACGATATGCGGTGCCTGCCCGCCGTGAATGCGCGCCGCAGCCGGTGCCGCCGCCAGCCAGCCGGTATGGCGGCCCATGGCCTCCATGATGAATACCCGGCCGCGGCCCATGCTGATCATGTCCATGCCCACTTCCAGCATGGTGCTGGCCAGGAACTTGGCCGCCGAGCCATAGCCCGGGCTGTTGTCAGTCCCGACCAGATCGTTGTCTATGGTCTTGGGAATGCCGATCACATGCAGGGCGTGGCCGGTATGACGCTGGAAATCCGCCAGCCGCGCGGCACAGCCCAGCGAGCCGTTGCCGCCATTGATCAGCAGATAATGAATGCCATGACGTGCCAGCACCGCTTTCATGCGCAGCCAGTCTTCAGGAGATTCGTCGAAACTGCCTATCATGCGGCGGCTGACACCAAAATGCCCGCCGGGCAGAAAACCCAGCCGGGCGATGTCGTGATCGGACACGCCATCGGTATTCACCAGCCGGTCTTCCAGCAGGCCGGCCAGGCCATCGCGGGCGGCATACACCGAGATGCCCAGCTTGCGGGCGGTTTCAATCACGCCCTGGGCCGAGGCATTGAGTACGGCGGTGGGGCCGCCGGATTGCAGATACAGCAGGCGAGGCTGGTTCATCACACTTCTCCGCAAAGCAAGACTGAATGGTTTTAATGCTAAGCAGGACAGGTGTAGCAGGCAAATTACATCGTGCCATAGTCGACGCGCATCAAATGCTGCGCTGGCGAAGCTTGTCAGTGCCCGCCTAACGGTGTAGCCCGCGCAGCAGACATGAAAAAAGCGGGCCGTCTGGCCCGCTTCAGCGTTCTACCGCGCCAAGCAAGTCAGTACTGACTTGCTTGTTTGGGCAAAATTTACTTGCTCCAGTTATCGCGCAGACCGACGGTACGGTTGAACACCGCACGCACACCTTGCTGATGGTCGTAACGGTCGGTGACAAAGTAACCC
Source organism: Aquitalea sp. (assembly GCF_030150775.1). Classification (NCBI taxonomy): domain Bacteria; kingdom Pseudomonadati; phylum Pseudomonadota; class Betaproteobacteria; order Neisseriales; family Chromobacteriaceae; genus Aquitalea; species Aquitalea sp. Next base: position 42,215 of record NZ_JASLFG010000025.1, on the reverse strand, counting down.
AGGCGCTCAAACTGGAAGCGCGATTCCGGGGCTGCCTTCAGCACGGCATCTTCCACATAGGCGGTGACGGTTTTCAGTGATTCCGGGTTGAGGAACTGGCGGAAGTCGACATATTCGCCATCTTCACCACGCACCGCATCCGGACGCGGCTCGGTGAACAGGCGGTCGTACAGACGGACGTCAGCTTCAATGGCATGTTCGGCCGATACCCAGTGAATCACGCCCTTGACCTTGCGGCCTTCCGGGTTCTTGCCCAGGGTGTCGTGGTCGATGGAGCACTTGAGTTCCACCACCTTGCCGTCGGCATCCTTGATCACTTCATCGCACTTGATGACATAGCTGTAGCGCAGGCGCACTTCGCCACCGGCGGTCAGGCGCTGCCACTTGGGCGGCGGCACTTCGGCAAAGTCATCACGTTCAATCCAGATTTCACGGGCGATCGGCACTTCGCGCTCGCCGAATTCCGGGTGATGCGGATGGAAAGGCGCGCTGCGGCTGGCAGTCACGGCGGCATCGAAGTTGCTGAGGGTCACCTTGATCGGGTCCAGCACGGCCATCACACGCGGCGATTCGTTTTCCAGCATCTCGCGCACGGCGCCTTCCAGCACGCTCATGTCGATGATGTTTTCACCCTTGGATACGCCAATGCGCTGGGCGAACAGGCGAATGCCGGCCGGGCTGAAACCGCGGCGACGCATGCCTTCGATGGTGGGCATGCGCGGGTCGTTCCAGCCATCCACCAGGCCATCGGTCACCAGCGCCTGCAGCTTGCGCTTGGAGGTGAGTGCGTACAGCAGCTCCAGACGGGAGAATTCGTACTGACGCGGGTGGCAAGGAATGGTGATGTTGTCCAGCACCCAGTCGTACAGCGGGCGATGGTCTTCGAATTCCAGCGTGCACAGACTGTGGGTAATGCCTTCCAGCGCATCGGAGATGCAGTGGGTGTAGTCGTACATCGGGTAGATGCACCACTTGTCGCCGGTACGGTGGTGATGCGCGCGGCGGATGCGGTAGATCACCGGGTCGCGCAGGTTCACGTTGCCGGAGGCCATGTCGATTTTCAGGCGCAGGGTCTTGTTGCCGTCCGGGAATTCGCCGTTACGCATGCGGGTGAACAGGTCGAGGTTCTCTTCCACGCTACGGTCGCGGAAGGGGCTGTTCTTGCCAGGCTCGGTCAGGCTGCCGCGATAGGCGCGCATTTCCTCGGCGTTCAGGTCGCAGACAAAGGCCTTGCCCGACTTGATCAGCTCGACGGCATAGTCGTACAGCGCATCGAAGTAATCCGAGGCGAAACGGACATTGCCATCCCACTTGAAACCCAGCCATTCCACGCTGTCCTTGATGGACTGCACGAATTCGTCCGACTCTTTTTCCGGATTGGTGTCGTCCATGCGCAGATTGCACTTGCCCTGATAGTCTTCGGCCAGACCGAAGTTCAGACAGATGGATTTGGCATGACCCACGTGCAGGTAGCCATTGGGCTCCGGCGGGAAGCGGGTGACGATGGCGCTGTGCTTGCCCGAAGCCAGGTCCTCGTCAATGATGTTGCGAATGAAGTTGCTGACTACTGGCGCGTTGTTTTCCGTGCTCATGATTCTGGCTGCAGACTGATTGAAAGCAATCGGTGATTGTAACCGATTTGCCCTTGCTGGGGAGTAGCAGTCCCGGCATGGCCGGTTTTGCCGGAGAAAAGCAGGCAGACTGGCGTTTGGCGCTGCCGTCCGCCTGCCGGGTTTACAGCAGTTTGCGCCCGGTGATGGCCTGCAATTCGGCCAGTGGTGAGCGTGCCGGGTCGGCCATGTCCTGCGCGGCCAGCCAGAATGTCTGCTCCAGCATGAACTGGCCGGACATCACCGCATGCGAGGCATGGTCGGAGAAACACACCCAGCCGCAGCCGGGCGGAAACGGCATGGTTTCCTGCGGGCAGGTGCGCTGGTAGTCCATGTCCGCCTTCATCGCATCGTGCAGATGCAGCATCAGGTGGTCGTAGGCGCTGCGCTTGCGCTTGGTGATTTTCAGCGCCGCCATCAGCGCCGCCGATCCCGGCCATTGATAAGGCACCCGTGGCAGCATGCGCCGTGCCATGTCGGCAAACGGCTCGCCCACCCGCCATACGCGCGGCTCGCCATTGGGATTGGCATTGTAGAACACGCGCAGAATGCGCTCGCCATAGGTGGGGCGGGACGGGAAGGCATCCACGTGCAGGCGGCTGTCGTCCTTGCGCCAGGACGTCTGGCGATTTTCCACCCGCATCAGGCGCAGGCTGGTGGGTGCGGCGCGCAGCTTGCCACGGTATTCCGGCAGCAACTGATCGACCAGGGCAAAGGCGCTGTCGCGATAGCGGGCAATCAAGGCGCGCACTGCGGCTTCGTTGGCCGGGTCGGCCACGCCATGCAACTTGCCACCATCTTGCGGCTCCAGGCTGATGTTCTTGCGTTTAGGGTCGGCAATGGCCGGGTTCAGCAAGGCCAGTTCGGCAGGCTGGATGGCAAAGTCCAGCTGCGGCAGAAACAGTACCTTGCCGCTTTCCAGCTCAGCTACTTGGGATTCAGACGTTTTTCCGTCCAGATGGATGATCTGACTGCTCATGCGCAATGTTTCCTGTGCTGTATGTGGCTGATGTGAAGCAATACAACACATCAGCATGACAAACCAAGACAATCCGCAAGCCTACGCCAAACTGCGGCCAAGGTCACACTCCGGCAGCGCTTGCAGGGCGGTAAAACCGCCAAACAACTGATTTCAACGGAAAATATTGCCCTCCACCCCTACTCCCATCATGGCAATTCGCCATTAAAAACAACAATTTATACTGATAAAAATCCAAAAGTACGGCATAATGCCCGGTTGCTTATCCACCTGCGCCACCAGCCGCTTTCATTCAGCATGACGACACAGCCAGCCGCCGCCAAACCGATTACCTCTTACCGCAAGTACTGGGCCAGCCGCTTTGGCACTGCCCCTTTCCTGCCGATGAGCCGCGCCGAAATGGACCAGCTGGGCTGGGATTCCTGTGACATCATCCTGATTTCCGGCGACTGCTATATCGACCATCCCAGCTTTGGCATGGCGCTGGTGGGCCGTTTGCTGGAAGCCCAGGGCTTCCGTGTCGGCATCATCGCGCAGCCGGACTGGCAGTCGGCCGAACCCTTCCGCGCGCTGGGCAAGCCCAATCTGTTTTTTGGCGTCACCGCCGGCAATATGGATTCGATGATCAACCGCTACACGGCGGATCGTCGTCCGCGCTCGGATGATGCCTACACCCCCAATGCCGAACCGAACAAGCGCCCGGACCGTGCCGTCACCGTGTATGCCCAGCGCTGCCGCGAAGCCTATCCCGGCGTGGGGGTGATGATTGGTTCCATCGAAGCCAGCCTGCGCCGCATCGCCCACTTCGACTACTGGAGCGACAAGGTCCGTCAGTCGGTGCTGATCACCTCCAAGGCCGACATCCTGCTGTATGGCAATGCCGAACGGGCACTGGTGGAAATCGCCCATCGCGCCGCCAAGGGCGAAAAGCTCTCGGAAATGCGTGATATCCGCGGCACCGCCTTTGTGGTACAGCAAGGTTGGCTGCCGGATGCAGAATGGCAGGAAATGGATTCCAGCGTGGTGGATACGCCGGGCAAGGTTGACGTACACCTGAACCCGTACCAGGAAATCCCGGAGCAGGCCGCCGAAGCAACCAAGGACAGCGACCCGACTGCGCCGCAGGTGATCCGCATCGAATCGCGCGAAGAGCGCCTGGCCAAACGCCGCGCCGAACGCGCCAAAACCGTCATCCGCATTCCGGCCTATGAAGCCGTGGCGCACGACCCGGTGCTGTATGCACACGCCAGCCGCACCCTGCATCTGGAATCCAACCCCGGCAATGCCCGTGCACTGGTACAGTTGCACGGCAGCCGCGATGTGTGGCTAAACCCGCCGCCCATTCCGCTGACCACCGAGGAAATGGACTTCGTCTACGGCCTGCCCTACGCCCGCAATCCGCACCCCAGCTATGGCGATGCGCATATTCCGGCGTGGGAAATGATCAAGTACTCGGTCAACATCATGCGCGGCTGTTTTGGCGGCTGTACCTTCTGCTCCATCACCGAGCACGAAGGCCGCATCATCCAGAGCCGTTCGGAAGAATCCATCCTGCACGAGATCGAGGAAATCCGCGACAAGACGCCGGGCTTTACCGGCCACATCTCCGACCTGGGCGGCCCAACGGCTAATATGTACCGCCTGTCGTGCAAGGACCCGAACATCGAGCGCTCCTGTCGCAAGCTGTCCTGTGTATTCCCGGACATCTGCGAGAACCTGGGTACCGACCACAGCCATCTGATCCAGCTGTACCGCAAGGCGCGTGCCTTGCCGGGCGTGAAAAAGATCAACATCCAGTCCGGCCTGCGTTACGACTTGGCGGTGCGTTCGCCCGAATACATCAAGGAACTGGTGCAGCACCATGTGGGCGGCTATCTGAAAATTGCCCCGGAACACACCGAAGACGGCCCGCTGTCCAAGATGATGAAACCGGGCATGGGCGCTTACGACAAGTTCAAGGAGCTGTTCGAACGCTTCAGCCGCCAGGCGGGCAAGGAGCAGTACCTGATTCCCTACTTCATCGCCGCCCACCCCGGCACCAGCGATGAGGACATGATGAATCTGGCCTTGTGGCTGAAGAAGAACAACTTCCGCCTGGATCAGGTACAAACCTTCACCCCGACCCCGATGGCCATGGCCACCACCATGTGGCATACCCGCCGCAATCCGCTGAAAAAACTGAGCCGCAGTTCGGAAAAGGTGGACGTGGTACGCGACGGCTATCGCCGCAAGCTGCACAAGGCCTTCTTGCGCTATCACCACCCGGACAACTGGCAGATCATCCACGATGCGCTGATCGACATGGGCCGCAGCGACCTGATCGGCCACAGCAAGCACTGCCTGATTCCGCCCACCCCGCCGGGTGACAAGGCGGCAGCCATCCGCCATCGCATGGGTGCGCCGGGAGCACGCCCGCAAACCGGCAAACCGGCAGCAGGACGCCCGGGCAGCAAGCCGGCGGCAACACACGGCAAGCCGATGGGTGGCCGTCCGCAAGCCACTGGCCGTCCGGGTGCCAAGCCGGGCAGCAAGCCGACAGGTACTGGCACAGGCAACCCCCGCAGCAAGAACAAGCGCTGACAGCAGCGCACCCTTGCTTGCAACAACGGCATCGTGATCTGACGATGCCGTTTTTTATTGGGCAGAGCCCGTACACAAAGGCTAAAGTAGCAGCCAAACGCATTCAATACAGGACAGGCGCATGGGGGCTTCACTCAAGCTGGCGGAACTACTGGGCTCGCTCAGCTACGCACTGGATATCACCGAAGGCCAGCCAGAAGGCCATTGCGTACGCAGCTGCTGGATAGGCATGCACATTGGCCGTGCCATCGGGCTGGACAGCCAGTCGCTGTGGGAGCTGTACTACGCCATCTTGCTGAAGGACCTGGGCTGCAGCAGCAATGCCGCCCGCATCAGCGCGCTGTACCTGGTGGACGACCGCCAGTTCAAACAGGATTTCAAACGGGTCGGCAATACCCTGCCGGACAAGCTGGGTTTTGTGCTCAACCATACCGGCCGCCATGCCGGCTGGTCGGAGCGGCTGGCCTCCATCACCAATATCCTGCGCCATGGCAAGGAAATTGCCGACGAACTGATCCAGACCCGCTGCTACCGTGGCGCGGATATCGCCCGCCAACTGCGCTTCAATGAAAACGTGGCACGCGGCATCCAGTCACTGGACGAGCACTGGGACGGCTCTGGCCGGCCGCTGGGTTTGCAGGGTGAGGCCATTCCGCTGAATGCCCGCATTGCCCTGCTGGCGCAGGTCATCGATGTATTCCATATCACCAGCGGCCGCGACGGTGCCGTGGCCGAGGCACAGCAGCGCGCCGGCCACTGGTTTGATCCCACGCTGGTGGCCTGCTTTGCCAGTGTGGCCCAGGACGAAACCTTCTGGCAGGTGCTGGAATCTGCTGCAGTCGATCAGGCGGTGCTGGCATTGGAGCCGGCGCAGCATCAAGTCGAGGTGGATGAAGACTATCTGGATGAAATCGCCGAGGGCTTCGGCCAGGTGGTCGACTCGAAAAGCCCCTTCACCGCCGGTCACAGCCAGCGGGTGGGTCATTATGCCGACCGTATCGCCGCCACCCTGGGCCTGGATGATGCGCGCCGCCGCTGGCTCAAACGCGGCGCCCTGCTACACGATGTAGGCAAGCTGGGAGTGAGCAACCGCATTCTGGACAAACCCGGCAAGCTGGATGCCGAGGAATGGGCCGCGGTGCAAAAACACGCCAGCTACACCCATGCCATTCTTGGCCGCATGCAGGTGTTTGCCGAGCTGGCCGATGTTTCCGCCGCCCACCACGAACGACTGGATGGCAAGGGCTATCCACGCGGTCTGGCAGGGGACGCCATCACACTGGAAACCCGCATCATCACCACCGCCGACATTTTTGACGCCATCAATGCCGAGCGCCCTTACCACCCGGCCACACCAGTGGCCAAAACACTAGAGATCATGCAGCAGAACCTGCATGTCGCCATCGATCCGCACTGCTTCGAGGCCTTGCAACAGGTGCTGCGCGAAGAGGGTCAGCTCTAAGCCTGCGGCTAGCCCCACACCACACCGCTGGTCAGCAACTGTTCGGCACGCTGCAAGGCGGCTGCCAGGTCCGGCTGCAGATTGTCCGCGCCCAGATCATCCACCAGACGCGACCCCTTGAGCATGTCCAGCACCTCATCGGTCGCACCACACAAAATCAGCGTCTTGCCCTGCACCCGCAGCTTGTCGTTCAGACTGTCCAGCGCCAGCAGACCGGTGGTATCCAGCATCACCAGCCGGTGCAACTGCAAAATGATGACGCGCGCCTGCTCGGCCTGCTGGTGAATGATTTCCACACTGTCCGCCGCGCCGAAAAACAGTGCACCCTCCACCCGGAAAGCCGCACAACCATCCGGCACATGCTTGCCGGCTATGGTGTGGCGCTCGAACAACTGCGCATATTCGGGCAACAAACGGTTGACCGAGGTGTGGCTGGCCATGCTGCGGATGAAGAACACCGCCGCCATCAACAGACCAATCTGCACCGCCACCGTCAGGTCAAACACCACGGTCAGCACAAAGGTGACAATCAACACTGCGGTATCGCGCTTGGGAAACTGGAAGGCCTTGCGGATATCCCAATCCCCCATTTTCAGCGCCACCGAAATCAGGATGGCCGCCAGCACCGCCAGGGGAATGCTGGCCGCCAGGGGTGCAGCCACCAGCAAAATCAACAACAGCAACAAGGCATGCACCATGGCAGCCACCGGGCTTTTGCCCCCGTTGCTGATATTGGTGGCAGTGCGCGCCACCGCTCCGGTCGCCGGAATGCCGCCAAAAAACGGGGCCACCATATTGGCAATGCCCTGACCGATCAGCTCCTGATTGGAGTCGTGCTTGTCAGACGTCATGCTGTCGGCCACCACGGCACACAGCAGTGACTCGATGGCCCCCAGCAGGGCAATGGTAAAGGCCGGTGCCAGCAGGTCGGACAGATGGGTCGGGTCCAGATCCAGCCCGCCAAAGCTGGGCAAGCCTTGCGGAATGCCACCGAACTTGCTGCCCAGCGTGGCCACCGGCAGGCTGAACAAGGCCGTGGCCAGCGTCGCCAGAATCAGTGCGACAAAGGGTGCGGGCAACAGGCGGTTGAGTCTCTTTGGCCATAGCAGGATAAGCAGCAAGCTGGCCGCAGACAGCAGCAAGGTCGGCCAGTGGAAATTGCCCAGTTGCTCACGCAATACCTGCATCACCGCAAAGAAGCCCGCCGGCATCTTTTCCACCGGCAGGCCAAAAAAGTCTTTCAGCTGGGTGAGGAAAATCAGCACCGCAATGCCATTGGTAAAACCAGTAATCAGCGGTAACGGAAAAAAGCGGATCACCTGCCCCAGCCGGAAAATGCCCATCAACACCAGCATCACGCCGGACATGAAGGTGCAGATCAGCAGGTTGGCCACGCCATACTTGGCCACAATGCCGTAGATGATGACGATGAAGGCCCCGGTAGGCCCGGTGACCGACAAGCGGCTTCCCCCCAGCACTGCAGCAAGAAAACCGGCAATCACGGCAGTGAAAATGCCCGCCTGCGGTGTGACGCCGCTAGCCATGGCAAAGGCCATGGCCAAGGGCAAGGCGACAATGCCGACAGTAATGCCAGCCATGATGTCATCGCGCAGCAACTGGCGGTTATAGCTTTTCAGGGTATCAACAAGACGAGGGCGAAAACCCGTACTTAACATGGTGCGACTTTCAGTGATGGCAAGCTGCAGCAAAGAGTGCCGTGCTTGCGCGTTTGTATTGCCATCATCGACGCCGGCCTCGCGCAGTGCAAGTGACACGTGCCATTCAGGCACTCTTCTGCGGCCTGTGCAGCCATGGCAGAGGCATATCGACACCCCTATTCAACAGGCGTAGCATGGTTTCAAGACCACTTCAGCATGAGGGGAAAACATGACGCAAGACAAGAATATCGATCCCGCCATCACTGCGCTTACCGATACAGAAACTGCCACCGAGAGCAAAACCACGGCCAGCCCGACCACCAGCCGCAAGCCTGCCCGCAGCCCCAGCAGTCGCCAGAGCAATGTCAAGCGCGTGCATCAGGAATCGGTCAAGGCCATCGAAACCATCAGCCAGCAGCCGGTTGCCCTGCAGGTGGCTGAAGCGCCGCGCGGCACCAGCGAGGACAGCAGCACCGCAGAACTGCCAGCCAGCTTTCCCTATCGCACCCGCATGCGCCGGGCCGAGTACGAAAAGATCAAGATGGAGCTGCAGATCGAGCTGCTGAAGGTGCAAAACTGGGTCAAGGAAACCGGGCAGAAAATCGTCATCCTGTTTGAAGGCCGTGACGCAGCCGGCAAGGGCGGTACCATCAAGCGCTATATGGAACACCTCAATCCGCGCGGTGCGCGGGTGGTGGCACTGGAAAAACCGTCCGAACGCGAACGTGGCCAGTGGTATTTCCAGCGCTATATCGAACATCTGCCGTCTTCCGGCGAAATCGTGTTCTTCGACCGCTCCTGGTATAACCGCGCCGGCGTGGAACGGGTGATGGGCTTTTGCAATCTGGACGAATATCTGGAATTCATGCGCCAGACACCACAGCTGGAACGCATGCTGGTCAACAGCGGCATCCACCTGTTCAAGTTCTGGTTCTCGGTCAGCCGCGAAGAACAGCTGCGCCGCTTCATCTCGCGCCGTGACGACCCGCTCAAGCACTGGAAGCTCTCCCCCATCGACATTCAGTCGCTGGACAAATGGGATGACTACACATCTGCCAAGCAGGCCATGTTCTTCCACACCAATACCGGTGATGCGCCCTGGGTGGTGGTGAAATCCGATGACAAGAAACGGGCACGGCTAAACTGCATCCGTCACTTTCTGGCCAGCCTGGACTACCCCAATAAGGACCCGCGCGTTGCCCATGCGGCTGATCCGCTGATCGTGGGTGCCCCCAAGCACATGCTGAATGCGGACGAGGACAAGTCGTTGCGTTTCGACGTTTGAGCCGCCTGAGCAGGCCATCCTGAGGCTAAAAGGCGATAAAAGCAGCCGCATCCGTGATTGCGGCTGCTGTGCTAGAATCCGGCTTTGTTCCTGCCGATAGCATCAGACACGCCCATGAAAAAACTGCTCTCCAGTCTCGCCCTGTGCGCCCTGCCCCTGCTGGCACACGCGGCCCCGGTTGTGGAAATGACCACCAACAAAGGTGTGATCGAAATCACCCTGGATTCGGCCAAAGCCCCCAAAACCGTGGCCAACTTCGTCACTTACGCCAAGGCTGGTTTTTATAACGGCACGGTGTTTCACCGTATCATCGACGGCTTCATGATTCAGGGTGGCGGTTTTGACGGCAAGCTGGAACAGAAGAAAACCAATGCGCCCATCCCCAATGAAGCCGCCAACGGACTGAAGAACAGCATCGGTACCATTGCCATGGCCCGTACCGCCGACCCCAACTCGGCCACTGCCCAGTTTTTCATCAACGTGGCCAACAACGAATTTCTTGACTATAAGAATTCCAGCCCGCAAGGCATTGGCTATGCCGTATTCGGCAAGGTCAGCAAGGGCATGGATGTAGTCAACCGCATTGCCAAAACCCACACCGGCAGCATGAAGGGCATGGATGACGTTCCCTTCGAGCCCATCGTGATCCAGAAGGTGGTGGTCAAGCCCTGACCCCCACTTCATCAGCCTGCCATCTGCAGGCTGGCAGTACACAGCATCAAGCCCACGCTTCAGACCAATAAAGGAATACCCATGATCAAACTGACCACCAACTTCGGCGACATCGTACTGGAACTGTTCAGCGACAAGGCCCCGGCCACTGCCGCCAACTTCGAAGAATATGTGAAGAGCGGCCACTATGACGGCACCATCTTTCATCGCGTGATCAACGGTTTCATGATCCAGGGCGGTGGCTTCGATGCCGACATGAAGCAAAAGGACACCCGGGATCCGATCAAGAACGAAGCCAACAACGGCGTATCCAACAAGACCTACACCGTTGCCATGGCCCGTACCATGGACCCGCACTCCGCATCGGCCCAGTTCTTCATCAACGTGGCTGACAACGACTTCCTCGACTTCAAGTCAGAATCCACCCAGGGCTGGGGCTATGCCGTCTTCGGCCAGGTAGTGGAAGGCCAGGACGTGGTTGACCGCATCAAGACCGTACGCACCGGTCGCAGCGGTGGCCACCAGGACGTACCGGTAGAAGCCGTGGTTCTGGAAAAAGCCGAGATCATCTGATCCGGCAAGGGCTGCCGACAGCAGCCCGGCCTGCAAGCCAGCTCCCTTCGGGTGGGCTGGCTTTGCTTTATCTTTTTGACGTTTGTTGCTGCTATAGAACCATCATGAGCCATCACTTCATTTCCGACCTGCACCTGAGCGAAGACACCCCGGCGCTGTGCCAGCTGTTTGTAGACACCTTGCAGCAATGGCAGGGGCGGATTGACAGTCTGTTCATCCTGGGGGACCTGTTCGAATACTGGGTGGGGGATGATGATGACTCGGCGTTCTTGCAAGCCATGCTGGCGGCCATGCAGCAGTTCTCCCGCCATACCTCGCTCTATGTGATGCGCGGCAACCGCGACTTCCTGCTGGGAGCAGGTTTCACCCGCCGCACCGGTGCGCAGCTGCTGGAAGACCCCTACCTGCTGGAAGCATACGGTCACCGCTATCTGCTCAGCCATGGCGATGCCTTGTGTACCGCAGATACCGCTTATCAGCAATTCCGCGCCATGAGCCGCAATCCGGCCTGGCAGGCCGCCATGCTGGCAAGGCCGCTGGCCGAGCGCCACGCCATTGCAGCGCAGGCCCGCATGCAAAGCGAGGCGGCCAAACAGCAGCAAGGCCTGAGTGCCATTACCGATGTTACCGATAGTGCCGTACTGGAACTGCTGGATAGCCATCACTGGCCCACGCTGATTCACGGTCACACCCACCGCCCGGCCACCCACTGCTATCAGCAGGCTGACCAAACAGCAGAGCGCTGGGTGATCCGCGACTGGCACGGCAACAGTGGCGGCTATCTGCGCCTGGATGCCAACGGCACGCTGACAGCCCTGCCACTGCAAGGGCAAGCAGGCTAAAACCTTGCCGGTAGCACAAGTGCATGCTGAAACTGCTACTTAGTGCAAATTCAGCCAAAGTTTTGGCTATTTCACGCCAATTCAAAATAACCATACTAACGGCCAGTATTAATCTAAAAGACACCTCTGACGTGTGCTATCTCTGTTAATGGGCCTCCAGTACGGCAAGCATCTGCTGCCGTACCTTGCCCGACAACAATAGCGTAGCGCGCCGTGCCAGCCAGGCAGAAGCCATGCGCACAAATCGGGGAATGTCATCCATGCTTAAGCAACACCGTATGTTTTCGGTGCGCCAGCGCTTTGTCTGGCTCACCATTATCCTGGCCAGCCTGCTGGCCTGCGTAGCCATGGCGGCCAGCCTGCTGATACGGCAGATCACCATTGGCGGCCCACAATACCAGCGCATTATCCAGGCAAAGGATCTGGTAGCAGACATTCTGCCTCCGCCTTCCTACATCATTGAGGCCAACCTGCTGGCTCACCAGCTCCGCATGGCTCCTGCCGCACAGCAAGCCCACTTGATCAGCCAATTGCAACTTAGCGAACAGGCATTCCATCAGCACTATCAATACTGGCAGCAGCAGGCTTTACCAATTGGCTTGCACGAGATGCTGACTAGACAGGCGCAAGAATATGGCCGTGAATTTTTTACCCTGCTAAACCAACAACTGATACCCGCCTTGCAAAAACAGCAAAGCAGCAAGCTGAATGCCATCTTCACCCAGATGCAGCAGGTATACAGTCAACACCGTCACGCCATTGATCAAGCCGTCATCCTGGCACAGCGCCATCAGGCACAACTGGAAAACGAGGCCGCCGCCAGCAATATGCGTAACTGGCAGCTGCTGACACTGGCGCTGTTACTGACCCTGGCCGTTGTCGCCTTGCTGTTACGCTGGAACTATCGCCGTTTGATTGCCCTGCTGGGCAGCGAACCGGCACAAACCCGGCAGCATATCGGTAAGCTGGCCGAAGGGCAGTGGCAGACTCAATTGCCACAAGCCAGTCCAGACAGCATGAGTGGCGTACTAGACAGCATGATCAGCCGTCTGAGCGCTGTCATGCAGGGAATCCGCCAGACTGCAACAGACATGCGCACTCTGACAGGACAGGTAGAACATGCGGCCAGCCATGTTGGGGACCAAACCAGCAGTCAAGCGGCACATCTGGAGGAAATTGCCACTACCTTGCAGCAGTTCTCATCCACGCTGGATGCCACCATGCATAGCGCCCAGCAAACCGAACAACAAGCAGTTGCAGCGGTTGAGGCCACCCGTGAAGGCCGCCTGCTGGTAGAAAATACGGTACAGGCTCTGCACCATATCATCCGGTGCATAGAGCAGATCGACGATATTGTTTACCAGACTGATTTGCTGGCCTTGAATGCCACCATCGAAGCCGCCAGAGCCGGAGACCATGGCAAGGGCTTTGCCGTGGTCGCACAGGAAGTTCGCAAACTGGCACAGCGCAGCAAGGATGTAGCACAGGAGATCCAGCAATTATCTCAACAGACCAAAGCCAGGGCCGAACATGCCGGCAGCGCCATGTGCATGCTGGAGGACACCATCATCCAGACGCGACGTCTGGTGGAACACATTACCAGCAGCAGTCAGGAACAGAATCTCGGTATCAACCAGATATCGCAGTCACTGAACCAGTTAAGCTATTCCTCGGTACAAAATGCCGAAGAGTCACTCAATCTGGTCACACTTTCCCGGGAGATGCTGCAACATGCCGAAGCCTTGCAGCAACGGGTTGCCTTTTTCCGTCTGCGGGAACAACACAACGACTACCTGCAAATTCCAACGCAAAATGCAGGCACTGTCACCAGGACAAGCCCGGCCTGAAACTGCTCTCTCCGTTTGCTCCGGCCCGATACAGGGTAAACCCGCAAGGGCAAGCCCTAAATGACGACTTGATGCGTGATCACTACAGTTGCGCCATCCGCCACCAGTACAAAAACAGGCGGAACGCTCGATAAGGGGCACGGCAACAACTGCCAAGCCCGATCAACGCCAACAATCATTGGAGAGAACCATCATGTGGTCCCACGTTTACGACCCACTGGGCAACCCGTGGCTGTCTACGCTGTGCGCAGCGCTGCCGGTCATCGTGCTGCTGGGCGCGCTCGGCATTTTCCATATCAAGGCTCACATTGCTGCCTTGATGGGCCTGATTACTTCCCTCGTGGTTGCCATCGGCATCTTCGGCATGCCCGGCAGCATGGCAGTCAGTGCCACCCTGATGGGTGCGGCCAACGGCTTGCTGCCGATCGGCTGGATCATTCTGAACGTGATCTTCCTGTACCAGCTGACAGAACGTAAAGGCCAGTTCGCCATCCTGCGTGAAAGCATTACCGGCGTCACGCAAGACCGCCGCCTGCAACTGCTGCTGATTGCCTTCTGCTTTGGTGCCTTCTTCGAAGGTGCTGGCGGCTTTGGCACCCCGGTAGCCGTAACCGGTGCCATGCTGATCGGCCTGGGCTTCTCGCCGCTGGCGGCCTCGGGCCTGTCACTGATTGCCAATACCGCACCGGTAGCCTACGGTGCGCTGGGAACCCCGATCACCACCCTGGCCAAGGTAACCGGCATCGACGTGATGCTGATTTCCTCCATGGTGGGTCGCCAGATGACCATCTTCGCTGTCATCGTGCCATTCTGGCTGCTGATTGCCTTCTGCGGCTGGAAAAACACCATGCGCATCTGGCCTGCCGCCCTGGTAGCCGGCCTGTCCTTCGCCATTCCGCAACTGATCGTCTCCAATACCATGGGGCCTGAGCTGGTGGCCGTGATCGCCTCGGTCTGCTCCATTGCTGCGCTGGTACTGTTCCTGAAGGTGTGGCACCCGCAAGAGGTTTACACCTCAACTGCCGGCACCATGGCCGGTGCTGCTGCCGAAGCAGCCGGCAAGACCGAACTGCAACCCAAGCATGGCTATTCCACCAGCGACGTGATTCGCGCCTGGCTGCCATGGCTGATCCTGTCGGTACTGGTATTTGCCTGGGGTTCGCCTAGCGTGAAAAAGGCGCTGGACGCCATCTTCACCCTGGACATTCAGTGGCCCGGCCTGCATAACCTGGTACAGAAGATGCCGCCAGTCGTGGCTAAGCCGCACCTGGAAGCCGCCGTCTACAAGCTGAACCTGCTGTCCACCACCGGTACCGGCATTCTGGTAGCCGGCATTCTGTCCGGCCTGATCATGGGCTACCGCCCGAGTGAACTGGTGAAAGTGTACGGTCAGACTTTCTGGTCGCTGCGCTACTCGCTGATCACCATCGTGGCCATGCTGGCACTGGGCTACCTGACTCGTTACTCCGGCGTGGACATCACCCTGGGCCTGGCCTTCTCGCACACTGGCGTACTCTACCCCTTCTTCGGCACCCTGCTGGGCTGGCTGGGTGTGGCGCTGACAGGTTCAGACACCGCCGCCAACGTGCTGTTCGGTGGTCTGCAAAAGGCTTCTGCCACCCAGTTGGGCCTGTCCCCGGTACTGATGACAGCTGCCAACTCGGCTGGCGGTGTGATGGGCAAGATGATCGACGCCCAGTCCATCGTGGTGGCTTCGACAGCAACCCAGTATTACGGCAAGGAAGGCGTGATCCTGCGCTATGTGTTCTTCCACTCGCTGGCCCTGGCCTGCCTGGTCGGCCTGGTGGTAACGGCGATGGCCTACCTGCCGCCATTTACATTGCTGGTAGTGCACTAAAATAATTTGCTAGCAGTCTGTTTAGACACAAAAGCCCCTCTGGACATACCTGGCGGGGCTTTTGCATGATGTTTCAAATAAAAATCTGATCGTTCAGTCAATAAACCAATCACCGTTCTGTCGGGCAATCGCCGTAACCGAACGCCCAATCTCCTGCAGATGCACCGTCATTGCCGCTTCGGTCGCATCAGCATCCTGTGCCTGCAAGGAGGTGATAATCTGCGCATGCTGCTGAATCAGAACTTCCGGTGGCGACACCGCCTCCAGGCTAAGAAAACGCACCCGGTCCATGGTTGCCTTAATGCTTTCAATGGTTTGCCAGGCAAGCTCACACCCGGCAAAGCGGGCCAGCAACTGATGAAACTGATCATCCAGCATCAAGAAAGCATCGGCCTGCCCTTCTTGCGCGGCCAAACGCTGCTGGTGCAGATTGTGCTCCAATGCCAGCAACTGCGCAGGGCTGATCTGCTCAGCCAGTCTCCGGGCCAGCGCACACTCCACCGCCTGCCGGATAAAGCTGCCTTCCGCCACCTCACGCACCGAAATCTTTACCACCAAGGTGCCACGCTGCGGCAGAATCTGCACCAGTCCGGCTTCCGCCAGCTTGATGAAAGCTTCGCGCACCGGCTGGCGCGACACCGCAAACCGCCTGGAAATTTCCTTTTCGGATAACAACACACCAGGGGGAATTCTGGCGGTCACGATATCCTGCCGCAACAGACGGAAAATCTGTTGATTCACGGGCAGCATGCCGGTTAATAACGGAGGTATGGTCATGCAAGACAGCCATCCAGATCGATAAGCACCGCATACTAACAGAGTGAACCGCCACGCCCACGCCATGGCGGTATTCAGCAGCACTGCGCAGTGGTGGCCGGCTACCTCAGCCTAATCAGTCAACAACCCCGGCATAGCCAAGCCGAGCACAAAGCTGTGCCGCACACGCTTTGGCACCGAACTGCTGCAGTTGATGGAAATACTGGCTGAGTACCGCCACGAAATGTGCATTGCGTGGCAGATCCGTCGCAAACACCTGCTCCAGTTGCAATAAGGCCTGCACAGGCGACATCGCAGGCCCTCGCGACTGCAGCAGCATGCTTATCTCGGCGGCCAACGGGTCACACACCTCAATCGCACGCCCCTGTTCATCAATACCGGACACGTAGTACATCCAGGCGGCGAGCCCCAGCGCCAGGCAATCAAAGCGACTGCCTCGTGCCAGATGAATACGGATGGGATCAAGCAGGCGCTGCGGAAGTTTTTGCGAACCATCCATGGCAATCTGCCAGGTTCGATGCTGCAGCGCCGGATTGCGAAAACGCTGTAACAAACTGGCAGCATAATCCTCTGCCGGCTGTGGACAATTCACCAGCGTCACCGCTTGCTCCTGCAGCATCAGGTGATGCACCAGTTGCGCCAGCGCTGCATCCTGCATGCAATCACTGATATGGCTATAGCCCGCCAGATAGCCCAGATACGCCAGAAAAGAATGGCTGCCGTTCAGCATACGCAGCTTCATTTCCTCGAATGGGCTCACATCGGCAACCAACTGCACCCCCACCCGCTCCCACGCTGGCCGGCCTTGCGGGAAGTGATCCTCGATCACCCACTGTCGGAATGGTTCCGATGTCACCCCGGCCGGGTCATCCACGCCCCCCAGCAACGCCCGGATCTGGCTGCGGCTCGCATCGCTGACCATGGGGACAATACAATCCACCATGCTGGACGGACAGGCCACATGCTGCGCTACCCAGTCCACCATTTCTGCATCATCCTGCAGCGCCGCCAATTGCATTAATACCCGACGGGTAATCTCACCATTGGCCGGCATATTGTCACAGGACAACACCGCAAAGGCCGGCAAACCACGCTGGCGACGTAGACGTAATCCAGCCAGCAATACCGCAGGTGCCGACTGAGGCTGCAATGGGTGGGCCGCATCATGCAAGATGGTGGGATGGTCCAGCTGCAATTGCCCCGTAGCCGGCAAGTGACAATAGCCTTTCTCGGTAATGGTCAAGGTCACGATCGCCAGCTCCGGATGTGCTAGCGCCTCCAGCACCGCCAGCAGGCCATCCTCAGTCCGCGATAGTGCCTGGCAAACAATGCCAACAACGCGGCAATGCCAGCCCTGCCCATCAATATCAGACACCGAATACAGTAAATCCTGCTGCTTCAGCGCGCGAATGGTACCGCTGCTATCCGACAAGCTGACTTCACAATACCCCCAATCACTGCCATGCCGAGCAGCTAACTCATCTGCATAAACTGCCTGATGGGCACGATGAAATGCCCCGCACCCCAGGTGCAAGAGCCGCGGACGCAGATCCTGCCGAGGATATCCAGGCTGCGGGACTAATGCTGTCGCAATCGACTGACTCATGAGATTACCCAATGAATAGGATGATGAGACCAAACTGCACGGCACCAGCCCTAGCCCCTGCCATGTAAGTCTGCAGCGTCCGTAAGCAGATTCAAATCGCGATCCTTCACCTCCGGCATCAGCAGTGCCGCAAGCAAGCCAATCGCAGAGTAAGCCATCACCATCACGGCAATCGGCCACCAACTACCACTAAGATGACAGAAAATACCTGCCAGCAAGGGGCCAAAACCTACCGCAACCAGCCCGCCCGTTTCTTTAGAAATTGCCATACGGGTAAAACGCTGACGAGCACCGAACAACTCTGCCAACGTGATATTTTCCAGCGCAAACAAGCCCAACACCGCAATATTGTGAATCACAATAATACATACCATGACTAGCCCGACCCCATGATTCGGCTCCATTATCAAAGAGAGCAAGGGGTATATGAGAAAAATAGCCATTACATTCAACACAATATAAGGCAGCCGCCGACCAAATTTATCAGAAAGCCAACCCAATAGTGGAATACTAAAAAACCCAACCACGGAACTAATCATCAAGGCATCAGTAGGAATGCTTTTATCAAATAACAATGTTTGAACCAGATAACCCGTAAGGAAAGTCTGTATCAGCCCAGAGTTACCCGCCTGGCCAAAACGCAGGCCGGTAGCAATCCAAAATGATCGACTACGAAACATGGAAACGAAACGATCATCAGCCACAACATGATCAGTAGCGGCAGCAACTTGGATATTATTTTCTTTTTCCTGAACGAATACCGGGCTCTCCTTCAGATTGGCACGCAACCAGATAGCAAAAATCATGACAACAACACTGGATAGAAAGGGAATACGCCATCCCCACTCCATCAATTGCTGTCTATCCAAGGTATAAAATACCAGAGCCCAAATTGCAGTAGCTGCCAAAGTACCGCAATTGGTTCCCATGGCAACCAAAGAGGAAATAATACCGCGCCGCCCCACCGGGGCAAACTCAGCCAGCATGGTGCCAGCACCGGATATTTCAGCACCGGCAC
This sequence comes from Aquitalea sp., assembly GCF_030150775.1. Classification (NCBI taxonomy): domain Bacteria; kingdom Pseudomonadati; phylum Pseudomonadota; class Betaproteobacteria; order Neisseriales; family Chromobacteriaceae; genus Aquitalea; species Aquitalea sp. Next base: position 23,448 of record NZ_JASLFG010000025.1, on the reverse strand, counting down.
CCAGACCTTGTACAATTCGCAGCAATACTAATAAAATTGGCGCCATAATGCCAATTTGCGCATAGGTGGGCAACACACCAATCAGTGTGGTACACACTCCCATCATGGTAATTGTAATGAATAATACTTTTTTCCTGCCAATTGAATCGCCCATCCGGCCAAACACAAAAGCGCCCACAATACGGGCCAGATAACCAGCACCATAAGTACCCATTGCCAGAATGAGAACCATGGCCTTACTCTGGCCATAAAAGAAAATTTCATGGAAAACCAATGCAGCACCAAGCGAATACAGCTGGAAATCCATAAACTCTAATGCAGTACCCAACCAACCCGAAACTGCAGCCTTGACCAAACCAGATGTCTCTTTTCCATCCAGATCCTGCTCCAACACTTTTGCCGTATTCATTACATTTACTCCAAAACATCATTACCATCATGTATCGGTAAATTGAATTAACCAGGAAATTCCAATAAGATTTTGCAACACTCCGCTGGCTCATTTTCAAACAAATGCAATGCCACACCCACCTGATTAAAATCAAGCTTATGCGTAATTAAAGCATCAGGATTTAACTTTCCATCACCCATCCAGCAAATCACCTGAGGAAAACGCGCGCTATTCAAGCGTGATGAAAAAATGGAAAGTTCCTTGCTGGTCAGATCTTTCTGGCTGATCATGCATGGCACATCAGAAAAACCCATTATTCCAATCCTCCCTGCAGGCGAAGCCAATTCGATAGACTGCTGCAAAATGGCTGGATGACATGCTGCATCCACAATCAGGGTAGGCGTGCGTCCATACTCCTGAAAATAGTCCAATAAATAAGCATCCTGATTAGTCACAACCTGATCTGCACCACACTCGATGGCACGATCCAACCTTGATGCAATACGATCAGTCGCAACAAGATGTGCCACACCAAATACTTTTTTCAATACTTGAATCACCGCCAGCCCCATGGGACCGGCACCATAAACCAAGGCGACATCCTGCGCTGTTGGCTTTAATTGTGCGGTGATATTGGCCGCGATGCTGAATGGTTCAACCAGCGCCGCATGCAGTGCAGGGATTGTTTCTGGAACAATATGGGCATTGCTGGCAGGCACACAGGCAAACTCACTAAATCCACCATCACGGTGTACCCCAATCACCTGTAAATTCAGACAGACATTAGGTCGTCCAACCGAGCAGGGATAACATTGCCCACAACTGACCACCGGATCGATAACTACATGCTGGCCAATCCTGCTTGGCATCACGTCACTCCCGACCTGGTCAATAACACCAAAAAATTCATGCCCGATTACCCGTGGATATCTGGCAAATGGGTTATGCCCATGATAAATATGGACATCAGAACCACACACCCCGGCATAGATGACTTTTACTCTTACCTCATCATCGGCAGGTTGTGGCATCTCGCGCTGCTGTATTTCCAGCACACCAGGCTGACTAATGACTATGCTTTTCATCACGGCTCCCCTTCGTTACCAATTCCACATCGTGCCATCTTCCAGCCTGGCTATCGGTAGACAAGCTGCTTCATAGGGATATTTCTCAGCAATCTTTTCATCAAAATCCACCCCCAAACCCGGCGCATCTCCTGGGTGCATATAACCATTATTAAATATCCAGTTTCGAGGAAATGCTTCCAGCATGATTTCCGAATAGCCCATATATTCCTGAATACCAAAATTGGGAACCCATAAATCAAAGTGCAAAGCGGCTGCCATACTGATCGGAGACAAGTCGCTCGCGCCATGAGAGCCGGTGCGTATTTGATAAAGTGAAGCAAAATCAGCAATACGGCGCATACCACTGATCCCACCCGCATGCGTCACTGTCGTGCGAATAAAATCAATCAACTGCTGCTCGATTAATTGTTTGCAATCCCATATACTATTGAACACTTCCCCAACCGCAATTGGCGTAACGGTATGCTGTCTTATCAAGCGGAAACATTCCTGATTCTCTGCCGGCGTAGGATCTTCCATCCAGAATAAATGATATGGCTCAACATCTTTACCGAAACGTGCAGCTTCTATCGGTGTCAGGCGATGATGTATATCATGTAATAGGCAAGAATCCATGCCAAATTTATTACGAATCTTATCGAATACTGTTGGTATAAAATTCAGATACTTTTCCGTTGACCACAACTGCTCTTCAGGATAAACCCCTTTAGTTGCCGGCTCATACTTACCACCTTTTTGTTTTGCCAACCCATAAGCAGATGACACACCAGGAATTCCACATTGCACACGTATCGCCTGGAATCCTATTTCAAGCAACCTGGCATAATCATCCAGCACGGCATCAATGGTACTTCCCGTGCAATGGCCATACACCATGACTTTTTCGCGTGAAGCACCACCCAGCAGTTGATACACTGGCATGTTTGCTGCTTTTCCTTTGATATCCCACAAGGCCATATCAATAGAAGAAATAGCGGACATGGTTACCGGACCACGTCGCCAGTAGCCGCCTTTATAAAAATATTGCCAGATATCTTCTATTTTCTGCGCATCCCGTCCAATAAGCTGTGAGCACAGATGGTCACGCAGATACGCAGCAACGGAGAGTTCCCGCCCATTCAGGGTAGCATCGCCCACACCGCTCAACCCAGATTCCGTTGTTATTTTTAGCGTAACAAAATTTCGCCCAGGGCAACTTACGAACACATCTGCCTTGATTATTTTCATTGAATGCTCCAGCAGCCATTAGCAAAACGCAGCAATGAAAATTAATACACAAGCATCTGCCATACAAGTATTTCACACTGCCCAAAATACCAGACCATAATTTAAAAATTGAAAATAATTTCAAAATATATTTTTTGAAATTATTACAATCGGAAATATCAAAATATCAAAGAGATTTTTTTGATATTTCCGATTGATGGTGCGATGACTAGTGAGATCAATAGCTTCTGCGGTGAATTAGCTGCTTGGCATGAATGACATACTGAGCAAACCGATAAGAAAAATACTGGAGGGGGCTATGCGCCCTGCTACCCGCGGGTATCAGGAAAAGAGCTGGTAACAGGGCGCTAAAAAGAGGAAAGAGTGACAGCCAGGTATGGCACGGCACCTGACAAGCATCGGGATGAAAACCGAGCGCCGGTTTAACTGGAACAGCTAACGCTGATTTCCTGCGCCCAGGCAGGAGGCTCGGCGGCGTAAGCCTGATACTGCGGCTGCTCGTCAAAGGGGTGCTGCAGACAGTGATGCAGGCTGGCGATTTGTGAAAAATCCCCCTGCTGAGCGGCTTGAATCGCCTGCTCGGCCAGATAATTGCGCAGGATATATTTGGGGTTGACCGCCAGCATAGCAGACCTGCGCTCGGCAGCCGGCCTGGTTTCCAGCTGCAGGCGCGCAGTGTAGCGTGCAGCCAAGTCATCAAACAGGCTGCGATCCAGGAACATGTCCCGCAATGCGTGGTTGTCGCCCGCGCTGTCAAAGTCGGCCAGCCGGCGGAAGAATACGGTGTAATCGGTCTGATGCGCATGCATGGCCAACAGTAGCGCTTCGATCAGTGCGTCATCACCCTCATCCGGCACAGCAAGGCCCAGCTTGTTGCGCATCAGCTCCTGCCAGTGTTGTGAGTACTGCTCCCGATAGCCGGAGAGTGCTTCCAGCAATTGCGCTTCACTCACCAGCGGCAGGAATGCCGAGGCCAGGCAATGCAGATTCCATAAACCAACCTGGGGTTGCTGGTTGTAGGCATAGCGCCCGGCATGGTCACTGTGATTACATACATGTGCTGCGTTGAAACCATCCATAAAGCCAAACGGGCCGTAATCCAGCGTCAGCCCCAACACGGACATATTGTCGGTATTCATTACGCCGTGACAGAAGCCGACAGCCTGCCACTGAGCAATCATCCGCGCCGTTTTGCTGACAATCTCGGCGAACAGTGCTGCATAGGGCTGTTCTTGCTGCGCACAGTCAGGAAAATGATGCCGGATGATGAAGTCGGCCAGCAGCCGGATTTCATCGTGCAGGCCGCGATGGTAGAACACCTCGAAACTACCAAAGCGGACAAAACTTTCCGCCAGACGGGTGAGCACGGCCGCCGTCTCCGGCCTCTCCCGGTAAACCGGATCTGGCGAGCCGATCATGGCCAGCGCCCGGGTGGTGGGGATGCCCAGGCCATGCATGGCTTCGCTGCACAGGTATTCACGAATGGTAGAGCGCAATACGGCTCGCCCGTCTCCCATGCGTGAAAACGGGGTAAGCCCGGCTCCCTTGAGCTGCCATTCCCAGCGCTGCCCATGGGAATCTGATGTATCACCCAGCAATAGCGCGCGGCCATCACCCAGCTGGGGTACATACACCCCAAACTGATGTCCTGCATACATGGCAGCAGTGGGCTGCATGTCGTCGGCAAGCCGGTTGCCGGACAACAACGCGAGCGCTGCTGGCTGAGCTAGCGTATCCGGCTGGATGCCCAGCATTGCACACAGGGAAGCATTTGCCGCAACAAGATACGGCTGACTGAGCGCCTGGGGCTGTACCCGGCGATAGAAGGCCGGCGGCAGTTCCAGAAAGCGTTGGCCAAAGGCCAGAGAAGAAAGGGCTTGCATGGCCCGATTCTAGACGTGAGCCGGGCAGATAAACACCAGAAGGCAATCAGGGTTTTTGCCGACGCCAGACCCGACGCATGTCACGGGCAGCATTGAGCGAGGCCGAGGAGAAGCTGGTGGCAGCAAAGTGGCCGACTTGCCGGCTCATTTTGCTGACTGCGCTGCCAGAACTTTGTCCCAGCTGCAAAGCCTGCTTCATCACGCTGAAAGATGGGTGGTTGCCTGACTGTTCCAGTTGCTGCAGCAGGCGGCGGTGCATGTCATTGAGTGACTTCTCCGTTGCCAGCATCAGGTCGCGCTGATTGTCGGCCTGAGCCTGCAGCAGGGACACACCGCCCAGCAGGCTGCCATCAATCCGGCCTTGCAAATCGGCATCGGCCAGCGGGTAACCGGGCAGCCAGGCGGCAGTCCAGCTCAGACAGGCATCCTGCTGGGCATCCAGCAAGCGGCGCTGGCTCAACTCCATGGTGCTAAGGTAACGCTGGAAAGCGCTGGCAAACCACTCGTAGGCCATGAATCGTCCTTGTCTGTTGGACAACACTCAATGTGCCGCGCCCGGGCTGAGTGCCCAGACACGGATCAACTCCTGCAGCAGCGCCTCCAGAATCGGGTCACCCACCCGGTCCGAGGGATAGACGAACTGCAACTCGGCCAGTTTGCGCACACCGGGGACAACCGTCAATCGCCCGGCGGCTTCCCACTCCAGCGCTTCCTCTTCACGGGCCAGCGCAATGCCCACTCCACAGGCGACAAGTTCCAGAATGGAGGCCAGATTGTCGCTTTCTGCGACTTTCTTCGGTGAAATATTCAGTTCGCGCCAGAGTTCAGCTGTAATTTTGGACAGGCTGGAGAACTGAGACAGGCCAATCCACGGCAAACGCCCCAGATCTTTATGATTGGTCAGATCGATTCGGCTATCCCAGTTTTTGGGGATGACGATACGGAAGGGGAGATTGGTCAACAGTACGGTATTGACGTTGACGTAGGGGTTTTTACCCAGATAGAAGCCAGCATCCAGCTCTTTCTTGCGTACCAGGTTAAGGACTTCACCGGTCACCCCGTGCTGCAGACGCAAATCGAGCAGCGGGTATTTTTCCACCAGCGCCGCTACCCACTCGCCCATTTTCAGGGTGGCTGGCGTCAGGGTAAGGCCGATCTGCGCCTTACCTCCGGTTTGACCTTTGAGGCTTTTGGCATGGTTGATGATTTCCCGCGCCGAAGCCAGGATGGACTGAGCCTGGGGCAGCAGCTCCTGCCCTGCCCGTGTCATGGTGACGCCGCCGGCAGTGCGTTCAAACAAGGGCATGCCCACTTCTTCTTCCAGTGCCTTGATCTGTGCGGTCACGGCGGGCTGGGATAAATGCAGTAACTCTGCGGCCTGCGTCAGGTGCCCTTGCTGGGCTACGGTGACAAAGGTCCTCAACTGATAGATTTCCATGTACGGCCTGTTCTCCCTGCCTGTAGCGAGCGGACTACATTCGTCTGTTTTACCGACCTTATCGTGGACAACATTTTGCGGTCATTACACGCTGTTCCACAACATTTTCACGTATTTTTTTCAAAAAAAACCGTAACCACAACATGGTAAATCGAGTAAAAATACCACTATAACTCATTGTTTATTATTATTTTTTGCATTGCAGCATCCGTCTGGCAAATTTAATCAATCAAAAAAAGCGATTAGCAGGCGCAGCCTTTCGTCCCTTATGTTTCCTCCAGCGGTCAGACGATCGTTACGACAAAGGAGGATGCAATGAACGAGGACGTACTCAAGAAAGTACAGTCCAACCCGAAGTTCAAAGAGCTTGTTCACAAGAAGACAAGCCTGGGTTGGCAGCTCAGCATCGTAATGCTGGTCATTTACTATGGCTTCATTCTGATACTGGCATTTTCGCCGTCTACGCTGGGCGCACCGCTCGGCCCCGGCATGACCATGACTGTAGGCATCCCGGTAGGGATTCTGATCATTCTTTCTGCTTTCGTGCTGACCGGCCTGTACGTGCGCAAAGCCAACGGCGAGTTTGACCAGCTCAACCGCGAGATTGTAGAGGAGGCACAACAATGACAAAACGCACTGGCTCTCTCGCTCTGGCAGCATTAACGCTTTTCCCTGCCCTGGCTTTTGCCTCCGGCGCCATCGAAGGTGATGTCAAACAGCAGGCCACCAACTGGCACGCCATCATCATGTTCGTGGTGTTCGTGGCCTTTACCATGGGCATTACCTACTGGGCAGCACGCCGTACCCGTTCCGCTTCGGACTTCTACACCGCAGGCGGCGGTATCAGCGGCTTCCAGAATGGCCTGGCTATTGCCGGTGACTACATGTCGGCAGCCTCCTTCCTGGGTATTTCCGCCATGGTGTTCGACAAGGGCTATGACGGCCTGATCTACTCCATGGGCTTCTTGGTTGGCTGGCCGGTCATCCTGTTCCTGGTAGCCGAACGTCTGCGTAACCTGGGCAAATACACTTTTGCCGACGTAGCGTCCTACCGCCTGCAACAGACTCCGGTACGCATGTTTGCTGCCACTTCCACCCTGGTCGTGGTTGCCATGTACCTGATTGCCCAGATGGTTGGTGCCGGCAAGCTGATCCAGCTGCTGTTCGGCATGAACTACTCTTCCGCCGTGGTGATGGTGGGCATCCTGATGGTGTGCTACGTGCTGTTCGGCGGCATGCTGGCTACCACCTGGGTACAGATCATCAAGGCTGTGCTGCTGCTGTGTGGCGCGTCCTTCATGGCCTTCATGGTACTATCCACCGTGGGTTTCAGCCCGGAACTGATGTTCGAGAAGGCAGTTGCCGCTCACGCCAAGCACGCCGCCATCATGGCACCGGGCAAGGCTGATCCGGTTGACTCCATTTCGCTGGGCATGGCGCTGATGTTTGGTACTGCCGGTCTGCCGCACATCCTGATGCGCTTCTTCACCGTGTCTGACGCCAAGGAAGCACGCAAGTCGGTATTCTACGCAACTGGCTTCATCGGCTACTTCTACATCCTCACCTTCATCATCGGTTTTGGCGCAATCATGCTGGTGCTGAACCAGCCGGGCATGATGGAAACCATCACCAAAGATGGCAAGCAAATCACCCAACTGGTTGGTGGCAGCAATATGGCCGCCATTCACCTGGCCAATGCTGTTGGCGGTGACATGTTCCTGGGCTTCATCTCTGCGGTTGCTTTCGCCACCATCCTGGCCGTTGTAGCAGGTTTGGCCCTGTCCGGTGCCTCTGCTGTCTCGCACGACCTGTACGCCTCCGTCATCATGAAGGGCAAGGCTAACGAAGCTGACGAAATCCGTGTATCCAAGATCACTACCGTGGCACTGGGCGTCATCGCCATCGTGCTGGGCTTGGTGTTCGAAAAGCAGAACATTGCCTTCATGGTGGGTCTGGCCTTCTCGATCGCGGCTTCCGCCAACTTCCCGGTACTGTTCCTGTCCATGTTCTGGAAAGGTCTGACCACTCGCGGTGCCGTAATCGGCGGCTTCATCGGCCTGGCTACTGCCGTGGTGCTGATTGTCTTGGGACCGGCAGTATGGGTGGATGTGATGAAACACAAAGCCGCCCTGTTCCCGTACAAGAACCCGGCCATTTTCTCCATCACCCTGGCGTTCGTAACCACCTGGCTGTTCTCGGTGACCGACAACTCCAAGTCTGCTGCTGAAGAAAAAGCCAAGTTCGATGCCCAGTTCGTCCGCTCCATGACCGGCATTGGTGCCTCCGGCGCTTCCAAGCACTAATCGTTTCACCCTGGGCCGCATCCTGCGGGATGCGGCTACAGCACGACAAAACATAAAAGGAGAAGGTAATGTCCACCCTCGAGTCCATTCTGAAAGAAACCCGCAGCTTTCCGCCGTCCGACGACTTCCGCCACAAGGCTACGGTTTCGGGCATGGAAGCCTACAACGCACTGTGCGAACAGGCTGATGACAGCTACCTGTCGTTCTGGGGGGACCTTGCCCGCGAACTGATCACCTGGAAAAAGCCCTTCTCGCGGGTTCTGGATGATAGCAACGCACCTTTCTTCAAATGGTTTGACGATGGCGTTCTGAACGTCTCCTACAACTGCCTGGACCGTCACCTGCCGCTCAACGCCAACAAGATCGCCCTGATCTTCGAAGCTGATGATGGTGAAGTGACCCGGGTTACCTATTCCGAACTGCACCGCCGCGTTTGCCAGTTTGCCAATGGCCTGAAGAGCCTGGGCATTGGCAAGGGCGACCGTGTGGTCATCTACATGCCGATGGTGATTGAGGCCATCGTGGCCATGCAGGCCTGCGCCCGTATCGGTGCCATCCACTCTGTGGTATTCGGTGGTTTCTCAGCAGGTGCCGTGCGCGACCGTATCCAGGATGCCGGTGCCAAGCTGGTGATTACCGCTAATGAAGGCCTGCGCGGCGGCAAAACCGTTCCGCTGAAGGCCACCGTGGACGAAGCCCTGGCACTGGAAGGCTGCGAATCTGTACAGAACGTAGTGGTTTACCAGCGCACCAATGGCGGCGCACAGTGGACCGAAGGCCGCGACGTATGGTGGCACAAGCTGGTGGAAGGCCAGGCCGAAGCCTGCGAACCGGAATGGATGCTGGCTGACGACCCGCTGTTCATCCTGTACACCTCCGGCTCTACCGGCAAACCAAAAGGCATCCAGCACAGCAGCGCTGGCTATCTCCTGGGTGCCATCAACAGCTTCCGCTGGGCTTTTGACTACAAACCGAATGATGTGTACTGGTGCACCGCCGATGTGGGCTGGATCACCGGTCACTCCTATATCTGCTACGGCCCGCTGGGCATCGGCGCCACCCAGGTGGTGTTCGAAGGTGTACCGACCTACCCGGATGCCGGTCGCTTCTGGCGCATGATCGAGCAGCACAAGGTCAGCATTTTCTACACGGCACCGACCGCCATCCGCTCGCTGATCAAACTGGGCAACGACCTGCCCAAGCAGTTCGACCTGTCCAGCCTGCGCCTGTTGGGCACCGTGGGCGAGCCGATCAATCCGGAAGCCTGGATGTGGTACTACGAAGTGGTGGGCGGTGGCCGCTGCCCTATCGTGGACACCTGGTGGCAAACCGAAACCGGCTCGGCCATGATTGCGCCGATCCCGGGTGCCGTACCCACCAAGCCGGGCTCTTGCACCCTGCCGCTACCGGGCATCATTGCCGATATCGTGGACGAATCGGGCGCGCAGGTGGAACCGGGCCGCGGTGGCTTCCTGGTGATCAAAAAGCCCTTCCCGTCTCTGGTACGTACCATCTGGAACGACCCGGACCGCTTCAAGAAAACCTACTTCCCGGACGAGTTCAACGGCCAGTACTACCTGGCTGGCGACTCGGCCAACCGCGACGAAAACGGCTACTTCTGGATCATGGGCCGTATCGACGATGTGCTGAATGTATCCGGCCACCGTCTGGGCACCATGGAAATCGAATCGGCACTGGTGGCCAACCCGCTGGTGGCCGAAGCCGCCGTGGTGGGCAAACCGCATGAAGTGAAGGGTGAAGCCGTGGTGGCCTTCGTGGTACTGAAGGGTGCCCGTCCGGAAGGCGATGAAGCCAAGAAGATTGCGGCCGAACTCAAGAACTGGGTGGCCCACGAAATCGGCAAGATCGCCCAGCCGGACGACATCCGCTTTGGCGAAAACCTGCCCAAGACCCGCTCCGGCAAGATCATGCGCCGTCTGTTGCGCTCGATCGCCAAGGGCGAGGAAATCACACAGGACGTTTCCACGCTGGAAAACCCGCAGATTCTGGGCCAGCTGCAAAACCCCATCTGAATCAGTTCAGGAGCACACTGACCTTGAGCCCGGTGATTTCACCGGGCTTTTTTTTATTGTGCAGAACTGGCCGCACAGCACAGTACATCACTAGCAGAGATTTTGCCCACCGGCATGCAAGCCAGCCATAGTGCATCACTCAATGCAGATAAACCCCTTCTGGCTGTGGCGCTTCCACCCCAACCGGCAGACCCTGCATCTCCCGTACTGCAGATTCGATGGTATGACATAGCGCAGCCAGTGGCAGATCATTGCCTTCACGGCCAAACGGTTCTTCCAGCTCTTCCCCTATCACCTCCAGTGCCAGATAAGTGTAGGCAATGAATACCGCAATGGGCGGAGTCAGCCAGCCTATGCTGCTGACCAGCCCCATCGGTAGCAGCAGGCTGTAAATGGTGACCGTACGGTTCAACAGAACGCGGTATGTATAAGGAATCGGTGTGGTGTCGATGCGCTCGCAACCGCCCAGGATTTCCGACATGGTGTTCAGCTTGTGGTCCAGCGCATGCCACTGCAACTCGCTGATGCAGCCTTCGCGCTGCAATTGCTGGATCAGCTCTCCCAGGCGTCGCAGGATGATGGCAGGTGCAAAACGCGCAGCCAGCACTTCGTCCTGCAGACTGGCAGGCAGCAGCCGCAGCAGGTGTTGGCAATCGTGCTCCAGTCGCAGCTGTGCTTTCAGCGCATAGGCAAAGGCACACAGCAAGTCTGCGGCCTCGGCAGTGAGCGGATGGCGCGGCACCGCCGACAGCAGTTGCCGGGTAATCGAGCGATTGACAATCAGCAAGCCGCCCCACAGCTTGCGCGCCTCCCAAAAGCGTTCATAACTGACCGAGTTGCGAAAACCAAGGAAGATAGCCAGCGACACGCCCAGCAGGGTAAAGGTGGGAATGCTGAGCGCAGAGTCTCCGAAACTGCTGAGCCACCAATGGCGTACCGATGCCGCCAGCACCGCAATCAGCAAGACCAGCAACAGCCGTGGCAGGATGCGCGGCAAAACCGAGCCATGCCAGACAAACAGCAGACGGAACCAGCTGAGGGAGGAACGGACAATCATGGGCAATATCAGTAAAAGGTGGTGAAGCTGTCATGATAAGACATTGCCGTTTATGTTGCAGTGCAAAACATTCACTCACCCTGGCATTCAATGTCGGCTAACATAATCTGCCAATATGCTAAGCACGCCATATTGCGAGGCAGGCATTGCGCCAAGGCACTTAGCCATCTACCACGAGAGCAAGCAGCTTAATTTGCCTGCCAGTATGAACGGGCGGTAAAACCTACTGCCCATACGGGTCTTATTCCGAGAAATCTCAAACTGCGTGGATAACGCGATTGCCCCCAGAGCGCTGCGGCACCATAGCGCCCGCCGGTACCCGTGTGGCCAAGGTCGATACCAGGAGAAAGCGGATTTCCCCAATATCCGACCCGGTATGCCATCTTTATATTGAACGCCGTTTTGGCCAACTGCGGAGCCCAACCATGCCCACCCCCTTCCCGGCCGACTGGCAGGCACTGCTCCTGCACGAACCTTTTGCCGCCATGACAGAGGAACAGCTAGCCTTACTGGCCAGTCATGCACGCCGACAACATTTTTCACGCGGCAGCAGCTTGACTAGCCCGCAGGCCGGGCCAGCCAGCCAGCTGTTCATCGTGGTGGACGGCCAGGTACTGGCAGAAGACATCTATAGCGGCCAGCCTTTTGCCATGCTGGGTCAGGGCGACATGTTTCCGCTAGGTGCCCTGCTGGCACAGCGACCGGTAAGCAATCATTACCGCGTCGACAGCGACTGCATGGTGTTGCAACTGCCACGCGCAGCCTTTGTCGCGCTTTGTGCAGAAGCACCAGCTTTCCAACTGTTTTGTACCCAACGCCTGGCCAACCTGCTGTCCCGCGCCAGACAGTTGCACCCCTCGGCACTGGGCGGACAGGGACTCAGCCTGCATACACCGCTGTCTGCTGTCATCCAGCGGCCACCGGTCACCTGCCGGCCAGATACCCCCCTGCGCCCCCTGCTGGAGCAGATGCAGACTGAGGGGGTGGGCTCGGTCGTGATCACCAGCCCTGAACAGCGCCTGCTCGGGCTGTTTACCCTGCGTGACTTACTGAGTGCGCATCTGGCAGGCCGGGGAGACGACACCCCGGTAAAAGACATGATGCGCCAGCCTGGCTGCATCCTTCCCCCCAGCGCCCTGGCCAGCGAAGCGATGCTGGCACTGGTGCAAAGTGGTGAACGCCATGTGATGGTGTGCGAGGGCAGCACGCTGGTGGGTATTGTTTCCGAGCACGACCTGTATCGCCTGTCGCGGCTGGACATGAAGGAGATGCTGCAACGCCTGAGCCGCTGTGACAGCACTGCGGCGCTGGCCGGCGTAGCGGCCACCTTTCGTCGTCAGGTAGTCGCCCTGTTCAAGCAAGGCATGGATGCAGATGCCAGCACCCGCTTGCTCAGCCTGTTCAATGACCAGTTACTGGCACGGCTGTGCCAGCTGCATCTGGCCGAGGCCGGACTGGAAGACGTGGAAGTCTGCTGGCTGCAATTTGGCAGCAGTGGCCGCCAAGAGAACACGTTGACCTCGGATCAGGACAGCGGGCTGGTATTTCGCAGCAGCAGCCCGCTGCGCCAGCAGCAGCTTTCCCAGCAGCTGCCAGCTATTGCCCAGCGCATCTGTTCGGCACTTAGCGCCTGCGGCATTCCCTTGTGCCGTCATGGCGTCATGGCTGGCAACCCCAGCCATTGCCTGTCGCTTGAGGACTGGAGCGATACCTTTCTCAGCCAGCTGATGCTGTCACCGGATAGTGCCGGTCATGTCGGTCTGTATCTGGATATGCGCCCTGCCTGGGGGCAGCATACCTTGGGTCTGGAGCTGGCCAGCGCACTACGTCAGCGTGCCACCGACCCTGCCGTGCTGCGGGCACTCAGCCGCAATGCCCGCAGCTATCAGCCGCCGCTAGGCTGGAGTGGTCGCCTGCAAACCAACCAGGATGACAAGCTCGACCTCAAGCCAGCGCTGGACCTGTTTGTCGACGGTGCCCGCATTCTGGCATTACAGGCCGGCTCGGCGGCCAGCCGCACCTGCGAGCGCTTTGCTGCAGCTGCAGATCTGCCTGGACTGAGCAGCAGCGATTGCCAGAGCTTCGCCGACAGCGCCCGTTTCCTGCAGGATCTGCGTCTGCGACATCAACTTGCATGCCAGGAAAATGGCGAACGCCTGGACAACCTGATCGATCCGCAGCAACTGGGGACTCTGGACGCCCGCATCCTGAAGGAAACACTGCGCCAGGCCCGTAAACTGCAGGCTTGGTTGGGTCAGCATCTGCCCTGAACAACAGATTGCGCCCCACTACGCGGCGGGCAAGGTTGTGAAGCAGCCACGAAACCCGGATAATTTTGCGGTTTTGCTTTCCGGGTTTTCCAGCCATGAATTCTGGGCTTTATCTGCCGCTGCTGGTCGCACTGGCATTTTGCCAGCATCTCAGCCAGCGGCAGGCCAATGATGTTGGCCGTTTGCTGCTGAGTGCAGCCGCCACCGGTCTTGCCTGCCTGATCAGCCTGCTACTGGGTACAATCCTGCTAGCCATGGCTGGCCAGCTAAACGGCAGCGGCCACTCCCTATGGCCGGCGCTGCTGGTCGGCACAGTCTGTCCGCTACTGCTGAATGCATTGCTGCTGCAAGTTGCTGCCACCCAGGCACGCTGGCTCGGCCTGCGCTGGTACTGGCTGTTGCTGGACAATCTGCTGCTAGGCCTGCCCCTGTTCAGCTCTACCATCCCTTCCGGCACGCTGGCTGGCAGCCTGCTAACCTTATTGCCGGTACTGCTGTTCAGCCTGCTGCTGGCGCAGTTTGCCACCCTGCCGCAACGCTTGGAGCGTTGCAATCTGCCAGCAGCGCTGCGTGGCCAGCCCGCCTTGCTGGCATGCGCGCTGCTGCTGGCGCTGGCCCTGCACCGTCTAGGAGCCCATCTGTCATGAGTATTGCCATCCAGTTCACCCTGCTGTTACTGGCCGGCATCCTGCTGCTACGCCTGTTGCGCCACATTGCCGCCCGTCAACAACCCGCAGTTGACGATCTACGTTCTCTGGCTGAACGTATTGACGCCATCCTGCCCCAAACCCAGTGTGGCCAGTGCGGCCATCCCGGCTGCCAACCCTATGCCGATGCCCTGGCCAAGGGCGAAGACCGCATCAACCGCTGCCCACCCGGCGGTGAGGAAGGCATCCACAAACTGGCCGCCCTGCTGCACGTGGACTATCTGCCATTTGCCGCCGATGCTCCGCCCGGCAAACCCAAGGCCGTCGCCCTGATCGATGAAAGCACCTGTATCGGCTGTACCCTGTGCATCCAGGCCTGTCCGGTCGACGCCATTCTGGGTTCGGCCAAACAGATGCACACCGTACTGGCTGATGAATGCACCGGCTGTGAACTCTGCCTGACACCCTGCCCGGTGGACTGCATCAGCATGCGCCCCGCCACAACACCGGCAGACTGGCGCTGGGGCTACCCGGTGATTGCCATCAAGGCAGTAAAGAGCGAGGCCATGAGATGAGGCACTTTGTCTCCTTATCAGGTGGTTTCAAACTGCCCCTGCAGGCAGAGGATCACCCCTCCGTGCCGCTGAGCACCCTGCCGCTTCCTTCGCAGCTGGTGCTGGCGCTGCAAGACAGCCAGCCCTGCGTGAGCATTGGCCAACAAGTGCTGAAATACCAGCAGCTGGCCAATGCCGACAGCCAATACGGCACCGCCCTGCATGCGCCGACATCCGGCCGCATCATTGCCATCCGCCAGCAAGTACAGGCCTTGCCCGGTACACCGCTGGCCAGCAGCCTGATACTGGAAGTGGACGGCCACGACGCAGCTTTGCCACTGAACCCGGCCTCCCCAGCGCAACTGACCCGGCTCGACCTTGCCCTGCAACTGCAGGAAATGGGAGTAACTGGCAACCACGGTCCGCTGCTGCCACTGGAGTGGGCCACACAGCAGCAAGCCCTGCCCTTGCTGATAATCAATGCCGTCGAAGACGAACCCGGCCTTGCTGCCGTCAGCACACTGCTGAGCGCACAGGCAGACGCGGTTGTGGCCGCAATTGCCATGCTGGAACAGGTATTGCAGCCAACACGTATTGCCATTGCCATCCAGCAACAACAGCATGCGGCTCTCAAGGCCATGCACACCGCCGCAGCCGGACGCAACTGGCATATCGCAACCATTACCGCACCCTACCCGGCGGCGGATGAAGCTAGCCTGTGCACACTGCTGGCCCGGCCGGAAGAGTCCCGTTTCAGCCTGTGCCTGCCGGTGGATGCAGTTGCCGCCGCCGGTGCCGCCATCCTGCAAGGACAGCCCTGCATCAGCCGCATGGTCAGCCTGGGCGGCAAATTAGCCCGCCCCAGCAATGTACTGGCACTACTGGGCACTCCACTCAGCCATGTGATGGCGTTTGCCGGCGCAGCTGCCTGCCAGGACATCGGCCACGGCGGTAGCTTGCGCGCTTATACCCTGCCTGCCGCCCAAGCCGATGCGCTTGGCTTGCACTGGCACAGCAACTGCCTGCAAGCAATTGCGCTGGCTAGCGCGCCCTCCGTTCAAGACTGTGTCCGTTGCGGCGATTGCGCACGCATCTGCCCCAGTCAGCTACAGCCGCAGGAACTCTACTGGCACTGCCGCCAGCAGGACACGGCACAGGCACTGACATGGGGCCTGCCAGATTGCAGCCTGTGTGGTTTGTGCAGCGCAGTCTGCCCCAGTCAACTGCCTTTGCTGGAGCAGTTCCGCCACAGTGCACTGCAATACCGTAGCGCACAGCAACAACAACAGGTGGCAGACCAGGCCCGGCAGCGGCATCGTTTTCGCCAGCTCCGTCTGGAACGGGACAAGCAGGAAAAAGCCCAACGACTGGCAGAACGGGCGGCAGAACAGGCAGCAAAACGCGAGCAGGCAGCCAGTACGCCACAAATAGCCGCCAAGGCCACCACCGATAGCGCAGACAAACAGGCGGCCATCGCTGCCGCCATGGCACGGGCTGCGCAGCGCAACAGCCAGCATCAGGAAAAGCAGTCCACTGGCCACCGTGACGACAGCCAGCCGGATGCACGCGCCGCCGCCATTGCCGCCAGCCGTCAGGCGACAATCGATGCCGCCATGGCACGTGCGGCAGCACGCAAGGCTGCGCAGGATGCCGCCAAGGCTGTCAGCACTGATACGCACCATCCGTCAGTGCCAGCCAACGCAATCAGCGACAAGCAAGCACTGATTGAAGCTGCCATGCAGCGTGCCGCCGCTCAGAAATCAGCACAGGCCGCCACCGCCCCCACCAGCATGGATGCGGACAAGAAAGCCCTGATCGCAGCCGCCATGCAGCGTGCCGCCGCGCAAAAAACCGCACAGCAGGCTGCGCAACAAGAAGACAATACAGCCCCGACAGACAAGGCAAACGGACCGGAGAACCCATGATATCCACCACGATACGTCTTGCCCCTACCCTGGCCTGCCGCCAACGCCAGACGCTGCTGGCCTTGCTGCCTGCCGTACTGGTTTGGCTGGCCCAGCAAGGCGAGCCGGCACTATTCAGCCTGCTGCTGGCCCTATCCTGCAGCCTGCTTGGGGAAATCGCCTGTCTCTACCTGCGCAAACAGACCATCTCCCAAGCCTGGCAGCAAGCAAGCAGCCTGCTGAGCGGGGTACTGCTCAGCCTGCTGTTCCCTGCGGCCAGCTCTCCTGTAGTGCTGATCGCTGCCTGTATGGCAGCCGTCCTGCTGCGCCAGTTAAGCAACGGTCCCTTTCATCCGGTAACGGTCAGCCTGCTTCTGCTGGCACCGTGGCTGCCGACGGCCCTGCCGGTTACCAATCTGCCGCTGTCGCTGGCCTTGCTGATGGGCTGTCTATGGCTGGCTTGGCGACATCTGCTTGCCTGGCAGGCTCCGACGGGCGTGGTGCTGGTACTGCTGCTCAGCCTGCCGCAGGGAACCGGCTGGATGTTGCTGCAGCCGGCATTGTGGCTGCTGGCCGGCTGGGTGATGACTGACGGCAACAGCACCCCCATTACCCCGCGTGGCCGGCTACTGCATGGCGTGGCCGCCGGATTGCTCTGCGGAGGTCTGAGTCTGCAAGACAGCTGGATGAACATCGGCAGCGTGCTGGCAGCCAGCCTGCTCTTGCTCAGCGCGTGTGCGCCGCTGCTTGACCGGCTGCTGCTGTCGCCGCCATCCCGCACGTAGAAACCGCAGGCTGTTCGGGCTTGGCATGGCCTGCGCTACAATAGCAGGCCTGCCCGCCCCTCACTTGCACCGGCAGCCCAAGTACCAAACCCGCCCCAGGCCGACCAACATGAATGCCACCAAGCGCTACGAAATCTTCCGCCGCCTGCGCGAGCACACGCCCAAGCCCAGCACGGAACTGGAATACCGCACACCGTTCGAGCTGCTGATTGCCGTATTGCTGTCAGCCCAGGCAACCGATGTAAGCGTCAACAAAGCCACCCGCCCGCTATATGCGGTGGCCAATACCCCGGCAGCCATGCTGGCATTGGGTGAGGAAACCCTGGCCGATTACATCAAGACTATCGGCTTGTACCGTACCAAGGCCAAGAATGTCATCGCCACCTGTCGTTTGCTGCTGGAAAAGCATGGCGGCGAAGTTCCGGATGACCGCGAAGCACTGGAAGCCCTGCCCGGCGTTGGCCGTAAAACCGCCAATGTGGTACTAAACACCGCGTTTGGCCACCCCACCATTGCGGTGGATACCCATATTTTCCGCGTAGCCAACCGCACCCGGTTGGCACCGGGCAAGGACGTGCGTGAGGTTGAAGACAAACTGGTGCGCTACGTACCGGCTGAATTCAAGGTAGACGCCCACCACTGGCTGATTCTGCATGGTCGCTATGTATGCAAGGCGCGCAAGCCGGAATGCCATCGCTGCGTGATTGCCGATCTGTGTGAATACCCGGCAAAACCGGTATGATTGAATCAATGCGGCCTGCTGCAGTCTGGCCGCAGTTCCCTGGAAATACAGCGGATCGTCCCTATATCGGTCTGAAAGCTTCCCCGAAAGGATAATTCTGTGACTCCGTATCTTCGCCCCATTGTCGGCGCCCTTCTGGCTGCGTCGTTGCTCTCGGGTTGCGACAAGATCGAAAGCCTGTTCCACAAGCAGAGCCAGCCGGCCCCGGTAGCCGTGCCTGCACAGTCGGACGGGCGTGTCGCCATGTTGCTGCCCGACTTTACCCAGCTGGTCGAACGTGACGGCCCCGCAGTGGTAAACATTCAGGCCAACCGCACAGAGGCAGCACCACAGCAAAGTGAATTGCCCTTCCCGGTACCGGAAGACGACCCGCTGTTCGACTTCTTCAAGCGCTTCATTCCCAATCAGCCTAACCAGCAGGACCAAACACCGGAAGAAAGCGTGTCCTATGGTTCCGGCTTCATCATCAGCGATGACGGCTTCATCATGACCAATGCCCACGTGGTGAGCGGCGGCAGCCAGATCAAGGTGATGCTGACCGACAAGCGCGAACTCAAGGCGCGCCTGGTGGGCCTGGACAAGCGCACCGACGTGGCCCTGCTGAAGGTGGATGCATCCAGCCTGCCGGTGGTCAAGGTGGGCAGCCCGTCCCAGTTGAAAGTGGGCGAGTGGGTAGCCGCCATCGGCGCACCCTTTGGCTTTGAAAACACCGTCACCGCAGGCATTGTGTCGGCCAAGGGCCGCAGTCTGCCCGATGAAAACTACGTTCCTTTCATCCAGACCGATGTTGCCATCAATCCAGGCAACTCCGGCGGACCGCTATTCAACCTGCGCGGTGAAGTGGTTGGCATCAACTCACAGATCTACAGCCGCTCTGGTGGCTTCATGGGCATTTCCTTTGCGATCCCGATTGATCTGGCCATGAATGTGGCCGAGCAGATCAAGGCCAAGGGCAAGGTCAGCCGTGGTCAGCTGGGCATCAATATCCAGGAAGTATCACAAGAGCTGGCACAGTCCTTCGGCCTGCCGCGCCCCAGCGGTGCGCTGGTCGTGCGAGTAGATCCGCAAGGCCCTGCCGGCAAAGCTGGCCTGCAGACCGGGGATATCATCCTGAAAATGGATGACCGCAGCATCGAAAGCTCCAAAGACCTGCCGATGATGGTTGGCTCGCTACAACCAGGTGCCAAGGTAAAGCTGTCGGTGTGGCGCAAGGGCGAAGAAAAAACCATCCAGGCCACGCTGGGTGAACTGGCTCCCGAAGCCACTCCGCAAGCCAAGCAGCAAGATGAAGCCGCGCCGCAGAACTACCAGTTCAGCAAGCTGGGATTGACGGTGACCGAACTCACCACGCGCCAGCGTACCGAGCTGGGCCTCAACGGCGGCTTGCTGGTACAGAAAGCGCAAGGCGCGGCGGCCCGTTCCGGCCTGCAACATGGTGATGTGATCATGGGGCTGAACCAGAATGAAATCACCACGGTAAAAAGTTTCGAAAAAGCCCTGTCAAGTGCACATGGCAAGATAGCCTTGCTGGTACGGCGCCAGGACAACACGCTGTTCGTACCGCTCCGCCTCGATTGATATGCCGACAAGCCGCCGCAAGGCGGCTTCAGGCTGCTAACATCATAATTTGATGAATCTCCTCCGGACCCGGCAAAGCCGGGCCTTTCGAGGAAGTGATTGCGTTGGCAGCCTTACCGTTTATTCCCAATCCCCCCGCCCTTGCCCTGCAAGGGAGCCTCGCTTTCCTGTCTGAAAGCGAGATGGGTATTGTCAACAAACCAAAGCCGCCGCAAGGCGGCTTTTTCACGGCTGCCGACATCCAATAAACCAGCAAAAGCAAAGGAGAGAAAATGAGTTTTCTGACAACTGATCTGTGTGATGCCAATGAAGGCCGGGTGCGCGTGGTCGAGCCCATGTTCCAGCGCTATGGCAACCATGCCCGCTTTGCCGGACAAATCGTCACCCTCAAGCTGTTTGAAGACAACACCCTGGTGCGCGAAACCCTGGCTCAGGACGGCCATGGCAAGGTGTTGGTGGTGGATGGCGGCGGTTCGCTGCGTTGTGCGCTGCTGGGTGACCAGATCGGCGACCTGGCGGTAGCCAATCGCTGGGAAGGGGTAGTGATTTACGGCTGCATCCGTGACTCCGTGGCACTGAACCAGTTGCCGCTGGGAATCCGTGCGCTGAACACTCATCCGCTGAAGTCGGTTAAACGCGGCGAAGGTCAGCGTGATCTGCCAGTCTGCTTTGGCGGTGTCACCTTTACCTCCGGTGAGTGGCTGTATGCCGATGAAGATGGCGTGATCGTCTCGTCCGCAGCACTGCTGTAAGCAGGCGGTCAGACACCATCGTGGCTGCGGGCGTGTACCGGCAGGGCTGCCTGCTCGGCCGGTTCGCCCCAGCCCAGATGTTCCTGCCACCAGGTATGGAACTCTGGAGTCAACTGCTCCGGCACGTCCAGCGTAGCCGCCGTGATGTCGATATCGTCCGGATCGGACTCATGCTGATAACTGAGTGTCGCCCCGCAATGCGGGCAGAAGCCGCGCTGCACGGCAGCAGATGAATGGTAGTACATCGGTTTTTCACTAAGCCATTCCAATTCGATCAAGCGTACGGTAAACCAAGTGAGAAAGGCGGCACCGCTAGCCTTGCGGCAGCTCTGACAATGGCAGTGTGTAACATGAAAAGGCTGGCCATTTACCCGATAGCGCACCGCGCCACACAGGCAGCCGCCGTTCAGAATGCTGCTCATGCTGGTCTCCTGCGGCCAGGTGTGTGGCCTGGCCATGCACCGACACTTGATTGGCTCGTTCAGGAACTATAGACAGCTATAAGCAATCTTGCAAAATGTCACATGACCAAAAAAAACGATGCCGCAGCATCGTTTTGGTCCGGCTCAGTCTGTATTCAGGCCGGCTGGGTTGGTGTCTTGTTATCCAACGCCGTCATCTGATTGTTTTCGTCCACAAACACCAGCTTGGGCTGGTGATTGGCCAGTTCGACATCCTCGTACTGGGCAAAGGAAGCGATGATCAGCAAATCGCCCGGCGCAGCACGGCGCGCGGCCGAGCCATTGACCGAGATCACGCCGGAACCGCGTTCGGCCTTGATGGCATAGGTGGCAAAACGCTCGCCGTTATTGACGTTCCAGATCTGGACTTCCTCGTACTCGCGGATATCGGCGGCTTCCAGCAGGTTTTCGTCGATGGCGCAGGAGCCGATGTAATGCAGTTCTGCATGCGTGGTGGTGACGCGGTGCAGCTTGGACTTGAGCATGATACGTTGCATGGTTCTGGTCTTTCCTTGCCCGGCTTAGCGGGACACTTCCACATTATCGATCAGACGGGTACGTCCCAGACGGGCTGCCGCCAGCACCACCAGGCGCTTCTCGCCGGCATGGGCCACTTCCAAGGTATCGGCATGGCGTACCTCGACATAATCCACCGTCCAGCCTGCCTGTTGCAGATCAGCACTGGTTTTGGCTTCCAGCGCCGCATAGTCGCTGTCTCCAGCCTGCAACGCATCACGCATGGCCGACAGGTTACGGTACAGGCGCGGCGCTTCGGCACGTTCCTCCGCCGTCAGGTAGCCATTGCGTGAGGACAACGCCAGGCCGTCTTCGGCGCGACCAGTATCCACCGGGATAACAGCCACCGGGATGTTCAGGTCGTCGACCATCGCCTTGATGACATGCAGTTGCTGGAAGTCCTTCTTGCCGAAACAGGCCACATCAGGCTGCACGATATTGAACAGTTTGCTCACCACCGTAGCCACGCCACGGAAATGGCCGGGACGGAAGGCACCGCACAGCTCGTTCTGGATGTGCGGCGGTTCTACGTTGAAATCCTGCTTCACACGCGGGTACAACTCCTGCTCAGTGGGGAAGAACAGTGCATCCACACCTGCGGCTTCCAGCTTGGCGCAGTCGGAATCGAAAGTACGCGGATAGGCATCAAAATCCTCGCCCTGACCAAACTGCAGGCGATTGACAAAAATGCTGACCACCACTTTGTCGGCATGTTCATGCGCGGCGGCAACCAGCGCGAGGTGTCCCTCGTGCAGATTACCCATGGTGGGAACAAAGGCCAGCTTACCGGCCTGGCGACGCCATGCACGCATGGCTGCCACGCTGCGGATGATTTCCATTTCCTTACCCTTTTGGCTTAGAAGGTATGTTCGGCAGCCGGGAACGTCCCTGCCTTGACTGCCTTGACGTAGGCTTCGACCGCACCCTGGATGCTGCCGGCCTCATTCATGAAATTCTTGACGAAACGGGCTTTCTTGCCCGGATACACGCCGAGGATGTCGTGCAATACCAGTACCTGGCCGCTGACATCGGCACCGGCACCAATGCCGATGGTGGGCACGGCAACCGCCTCGGTCACGCGGGCGGCCAGTTCGGCGGGTACACATTCCATCAGCACCAGGCTGGCACCGGCATCAGCCAGCTTGCGGGCATCATCCAGCAGGCGCTCGGCATCGCTCTGGGTCTTGCCCTGCACACGATAACCGCCAAAGGTGTTGACGAACTGCGGGGTGAGGCCGATGTGGGAACAGACCGGAATGCCGCGTTCCACCAGGAAACGGGTGGTTTCTGCCATGAAACCGCCGCCTTCGAGCTTCACCATATGGGCACCGGCCTGCATCAGGCGGGCGGCACTGGCAAAAGCCTGCTGTGGGCTTTCCTGGTAGCTGCCGAACGGCAGGTCGCTCAGTACCATGGCATCGCCAGCACCAGCGGCAACGCAACGGGTGTGGTAGACCATTTCTTCCATGGTCACCGGCAGGGTGGAATCACGATTCTGGATCACCATGCCCAGAGAATCGCCCACCAGCAGAATCTCTACCCCGGCCTGATCAAGGAGGGTGGAAAAGCTTGCGTCATAGCTGGTGAGCATGACGATCTTCTGGCCTTCGGCGGCCATCTTCTGCAGGGTGTTGACGGTAATTTTCATACCTGTACTTCCTCGGTGTGGTCGGGAAATGCAAGGCGTCACTTGTATTCAGACGCTCTTGTTGAAGTAGCTGCGCTGTCCGCGCATCTCGCTGATGCAGCGCAACAATAGCTCGAAATCCTCGTTACCATCAACCAACTCCAGATGGTCGGTATTGACGATCAGCAAGGG